>CAXYUU010000085.1:0-10366 GCA_964292015.1 uncultured Acetobacteroides sp. | reverse complement strand
GCCTTTACCGGCTGCCCGGTTTTTTTTATGTGCTAGGCGTAGGAGCTACCTCCTGCGCTTTTTTTATGCCGTAGCCTCATCTCCGATGGTCTCGAAGGGGTGTATAGGAGGCTCTTTTACCCGCTTGGGCACATCGTCAGCAGCGCCACCCAAGTGTCGTTTTTTATGGTGGGTGATCCCATCTATTTTTTGAATGTTTTCGGTATAACCGGTTGTAATTGGGGCTGTACAGGTGTATATTGTATGGTGCCTGACGGCTTGGTGGTTGGCTGGCGTTTGGGCTCTAAACGGGTCTTGGAGGGGCAACCATCGTACATCAGAGGGGTAATCGTTGTCGGTTCTTGCTTGCCAATTTATACAAATTCATAGCCAGATGAAAAAGTTACTTGTAGCTGTAGCCGTAATGGTAGCCGTTATTGCTGCGCAGGCACAGGATAAGAGGTGGAATGTTGGAGTAGGAGGTGGGGTGGCTTTTCCAGCAGGCGATGCCTCCGATTTTACCCAAACGGGGTTCAACGGTTTTGTAAACGGCACTTTCAGCATCGTCCCAAATTTTGCCGCCGGAATGGAGCTTAGCTACGTATCGCTTCCCGGAAAAACGGTAGGTGGAATCGATCTCGAAAAAACGCGGGTAAGCGCTATTGTAATAAAGGGGATCTACACCTTTACCCAAGAGGGCATGCAGCCTTACGTTGCCCTGTGCACCGGGTTGTACAGCTCGAGGATCAGCGTGAGCCTAAATTTAGGCGGGTTGGGCCACATTTCGGGCAGCGCATCGGATAATAACTATGGGTATGGTATCGAGGCCGGTATTCGGTTCAACCGATTTCAGGTGGGGGCGGCATACCATGTTGCCGCAAGTGACTTTAAGTACGTGCTGGTAGGCATAGGCTACACCTACACGTTTTGAGCAGGCGTGAATCGTAATCGGGTTGAGGCTACCTCTGGTGAGGTGGCCTTTTTTACGGCATCCCAGCTGCCGCACTTGCTCGTAATGTTTTGTATAGGATAGCTTCGGTAGGTGTGGTTTGATCCAACAAAAGGATGCTATTCAATGGGCATCATCAGAGGGAAAGCGGATGCCCTGCAGGTGGTGGCAGGCTAAGGGGTACGCAGGCTGTTTTTTAAACGGAACCAGCTGTATCGCTGGTTAAAACCGGTGTAGACCAGCCGATGGTTATGGTATTTGGCCAAGTTTTCTTAGCTTTACGAGCAAGTTAATAATGTGTAGCCTCTGCGCTACGAACAGAAAACCCGACATGTGTAGTAAGTTAAGTACGCTTTTTTTAGGTGCAACGATCATTCTTCCCCAAATAGTATTTGCCGTTAAGCCAGCCGATAGTACCAAGCTGGTAAAGCCCAACATCGTGGTTATTCTGGCCAGCGACTTAGGCTATGGCGATTTAGGCGTGTACGGTCAAACCAAGATCGAAACCCCCAATATCGACAAGCTGGCCGCACAGGGCATTCGCTTTACCAATTTTTACAGCGGTTCGTCCTCCTTTGCGCCGTCGCTTTGCGTGCTGCTTACGGGTAAGCATGCCGGCAAGGCGGCCATTCGGGGTACCGACGAGTGGGCCGAACGCGGTAGCGTGATGAACTACGTTAAGGTGTTACAGGATTCGACCCTCGAAGGGCAGCGCCCGCTGCCGAAGGGCGAGGAAACCATTGCCGATATCCTTAAGAATGCGGGGTATGCTACCGGGGCAATGGGCTTATGGGGATTGGGTTCTGCCATTTCGGAGGGGGCACCCACAAATCACGGGTTCGATACCTTCTTCGGGTACACCTGTCTTCGTCAGTCGCAAACGTACTACCCAAAATATCTATGGCGGAATAACCGTAAGGTGTCGATGGATAACGCCCTGGTATTCCCAAACCAAAAGCTGCCCGCTACTGCCGATCCTAATAAGGAGGAGAGCTACGCGTTTTACACGCTCGATAGCTACGCTCCCGATGTTATGCTTGGCGAGGCGCTCAAGTTTGTTGAGGCAAGTAAGGCGGCTCCCTTTTTTATGCTCTACTCGGCACAGCTGCCTCAGGCACCGCTGCAGGTGTCGTTATCGTACGTAAAAAAGTACCAGCGAAAGTTTGGCGAAGAGGCTCCCTATTTAGGCTTAAACGGAGGTAGTCCAAACCGAACCCCTCGAGCTACCTATGCCGCAATGGTGTCGTACCTCGACCAGCAGGTGGGGCGCTTGGTCGAAAAGCTTAAGGAGCAGGGTGTGTACGAAAATACGATCATCATCATCACCTCGGCAAGTGGCGCCGCTGCCACCTCGGGTATCGATGGGGCCTATTTCGAAAGTGCCGGATTGTACCCTTTAGGAAAGAATCGGGGCGAGGGATACCTCTACGAGTCGGGTATCAAAGTGCCACTCGTTGTGGTTTGGCCATCGGGTATTGCCCCAAATCAAATAACCGACCAGCTGGCCGTAGGCTACGATATTGTTCCCACCATTGCCAGCTTGCTCGGAGTTGGCAAACCCAGCTATGCCGATGGAATCAGCATGCTGCCTACGCTGTTGGGGAACCATCAAGACGAGCAGCACGACTGTATTTACTGGGAAAATGCGGATAACTGTGGGCATATTGCGCTACGTGCCGGGAAGTGGAAGCTCCTCGGTCGTAACATGTGCTACGACGAGCCGATGTTCGAGCTGTACGACCTTTCGGTCGATCCAACCGAGAGCACCGATGTATCTGCCGAAAATCCGTCAGTTGTGCTTCAGCTTGTTGATATGATGCTTAAAGCCCGAACTAACCCAGCCGTACAAAGCTTTAAGCTGAAGTATTTGGAGGATTAAGAGCCAGTGTGGCTAGCCAAAGTACGTCGCCTTTTCGAGGCTGGAGGAGGTGTAGAGCACAATCGTCGCTGTGGCAATTGCCGTTACCCATTGTTCTCCAGAACGACAGCCATTTTCGGCGAAGTTTTTTCGGCGTTTTGCTAATAAATTGAAGTTTGGATCCGTTATCATAGTAATAAAATCGGCTATTTACCTATTTTTGTAAGCTGTCAACCATATCGGCAAAAACGAGGATGAGAAAAGGACTGTTTGTAGTTGCTCTTGTAATTGGTGCTTCGGCCTGTTCCTACTTTAAGGACGCGCAGAATGAGCCCATTGCGGAAGCTTTTGGAAAGAAGCTTTACATAGCTGATATAAAGGGTATTTTCCCCGAAGGGGTAAAGCCGTCCGACAGCTTGGCTATTCTGAAGGGGTACGTAGAAAGTTGGACACGGAAGCAAATTCTTTTAAACGTTGCAGAAGATAACCTGTCTAGCTCCGATCAGGATGTTACCCAGGAGCTCGACGACTACAAGTCTACGCTGCTGGTAAACCGGTACGAGCAGCAGTACCTAAGCCAAAAGCTCGACACCAACATCACCAAGGAGCAAATGCAGCAGGTGTACACCGCCAATTCGCAAAACTTTATCCTTTCAGCGTCTATTGTTAAGGCTCTTTACATTAAGATAAAGTCGACATGGCCATATCTCGATAAAATTGAGTCGCTATATAAGGCGGGAGGCGAGACGTCGATGCGCGAGCTCGAAAATATTGGGCGTCAGGCTGCCGAAAGTTTCGACTTCTTTAACGACAAGTGGGTGTTTTTTAACGAAATATTGAGCGAGCTACCAATAAAACCCGTAAATGCGGATGAATTCTTGGTAAAAAACCCCAACTTTGAGCAACACGACAATACCTATACCTACCTGGTGTCGGTGACGCAGTACAAGCTTAAAGGGTCGCCGTCGCCATTCGATTACGAAAAGGATAACATCAAAAATATGATTCTCAACAAGCGCCGTCAGGAGCTAATTGAGAACTTCGAAAAAAGCGTCTTTGAGAGTGCAAAGCGCCAAAAAAAGGTGAAAGTTTACGTTGAAAATAAATAAATTCTATATGCAAAGGCCTTTAAGAGTTGTTTTAACTTTACTATTTCTAGCCACCGGATTTATGTCGTTTGCCCAACAAAAGGGTATGGTGGACTACATTGTTGCTGTAGTTGGTAAAGATATTATTCTTGCCTCGGATGTCGAGCAGCGCTTGCTGATGATGAAGCAAAGTGGCGAACTTCCCTCAACTGGAGATGTGAAATGCCAGATTTTGGAGCAAATGCTAACCGAAAAGCTGCTGGTTAACCAGGCACGTTTCGACAGTATTAAGATAAACCAAATGGGAGTCGAAAGTTCCCTACAGGATAGAATGGATAGGCTTGTTGCTACTATGGGCTCGATGAAGGCCGTAGAAGAGATGTACAAGAAAACCGCTTTTCAAATTAAGCAGGAGTTGCGCGAAACTATCAAGGATCAGTTCTTGGCTCAGCAGGAGCGCTCCTCAATAATGGAAAAGGTGGTCGTTACCCCATCCGATGTACAGAAGTATTTTAACAATATGCCAAAGGATAGCCTTCCGCTGCTGCCCGATCAGTATATCTTCCGACAAATTGCCCTTTACCCTCCGGCAGGTAGCAATGCCAAGCTTGAGGCTAAGGATAAGCTACTTTCGATTCGCGAGCGTATCCTAAAAGGCGAAAAGTTTGCCAACTTAGCTATCCTATATTCGCAGGATATGGAGTCGGCTAAGCGCGGTGGCGAATTAGGCTTCGCTCCGGCCAAGAATTATGTTAAGCCATTTGCCGATGCTTGCGCCAACCTACGTGTAGGTCAGGTTTCCAATATTGTTGAAACTGAGTATGGTTTCCATATCATCCAGATGATAGAGCGCAAGGGCGACCTGTTCAATGCTCGTCATATTCTTATTAAGGCAGATTTCTCGCCCGAACATAAGCAGGTGGTAATAAATAAGCTCGATAGCATTGCAAACCTTATCCGTCACGATTCGCTAACCTTCGAAAGGGCGGCTCTCCGTTTTTCTGAAGATAAGAATAGCCGTCTAAATGGAGGTATGGTGGTAAATATGGTTCCTATAAATTCGAATATGAACTATAACACGACCAAGTTTGATAAGGATATGCTGACGAATACAAATAAGTTTGATTATTATGCAATTAGCAGCTTAAAAGAAGGTCAAATCTCACAACCATACGAATCGGTAGATGACTCTCAGCAGCAAGTGGTAAAGATTACCAAGATTGAGAAGTTTATCCCATCGCACGTGGTAAATCTTAAGGAGGACTTTAAGCTAATTCAGGATATTGCCCTTCAGAAGAAGCAGGGGGAGTATTTCGAGACGTGGCTAAACGAGAGCATCCAAAAGATGTACATCAAAATAGATCCTTCGTTTGTAAAGTGTGATTTTCGTAAAAAAGGTTGGATTAAATAGGTGTAGATGAATAAATTTAAACTTCTACTATTCGTTATGCTTATTCCTTGTGTCTATTCCTATGGGCAATCAAGGGGGAGTTCTGGTGCCGATTTAATGTACGGCGAAGGGGGTAATACAATTATGAAAGGGAACGTTTTCTTTATAACAACAGAAGGCGTTCGTATTACCTGCGATCAAGCAGTACAATTTCCAAATAAGCGAGTTCTTGCTACGGGTAATTTAGTTATTACTCGTGAAGGAAGTAAACTGTATGGTTCTGAAATGGATTTTGATAAACCGAATGACCTTGCTGTTATTACCAGCAACACGGGTATTGTTCGTATTGTTAGTAAAGATGGTGCTGTACTAAAGGCTCCACTTGTTAACTATATGCTCAATAAGGGCGAAATGTCCTTCACCGGTGGTGGCGTTATACAAACCGATGATGTAATTATTGAAGGTGAGTCTGGAACCTATAGCGATGATGCTGGAACTGCCAGTATTACCAAAAACGTTCAGATTCATAATGCCGACTACCTAGCGATTGCCGATTCGGTACTTTACGATAAGAATGCAAAGCGGGTAACCGTACTTGGTAAGTCGGTGTTTTGGCATAAGGATGGTATCCTAACCTGTAAAAAGGGATCGTACCACGAGCCACCAAAGACGTTTAGCCTTTTCAATGATTCGTATTCTGTCTCGAAGGAGAACCAGGTGTGGGCCGATTCTATTGTTTACAACAAGAAGAAGGAGCTACTTTACCTAGGGCGTAATATTTGCCTTCTGGATACGGTGAACCACGGCGCACTTCTTGGCGATTACGGATTTGTTGATAAAAAACGTGAGTATGCCTATATGACTAAAAAGGCTGCTGCTGTTACCTTTCAACCCCGTGAGGATTCCCTTTTTCTTAGAGCCGATACCCTTATGGTGTATAATCTCAGGAATAAGAAGTCCGTTCGCAAAGATTCACTGATTCGATTTGTAAAGGCTCTCCATAAAGTTCGCTTTTTCCGTACCGACATACAGGGGGCGAGCGATTCATTGGCATATTCAACCAAGGACTCCGTAATGCGTATGTTTGGGGTTCCATTAATTTGGAATGAGCAAAACCAGATATCGGCCGATTCTATTTCGGTGTTTACCAAAAACAAGAAGGTAGATAGGGCCGAAATGGTGCTTAACTCCTTTATTGCACAAAAGGAGACTGATAAGTACTTCAACCAGATTAAAGGGAGGGGCATGACTGCCTACTTTAAGGATAACAAGATATCGAAGGTAGATGTAAAAGGTAATGGACAAACGATCTACTTTGTGAAGGATAGTACCGAGATTAAAGGTGTTAACCTGGCAACAAGTAGTGGTATTGGTATTAACCTTTTGAATGGAAAGGTGGAGAATATGGTTTTTAGGGTTAAGCCCGAATCGAACATGTATCCACTCGAAAAAATGGAGGAGTCGCAGCTGAAGCTTAAGGGATTTAAGTGGGTGCCCGACAACCGACCATTAACCCGTTTCGATATTACCCGTAAGCAGATTCGGAGGAGCAGGGCAAAAGAGGTAGAGGCAATTTCGAGGCCTACCTATCCAATTTACCAGCGCATCTACGGAAAGAAGCTGTCAAATGAAATAAAAAAAGAAGGGGATCGATAATCCCCTTCTTTTTTTTTTGTCTAGTACTCGTCTTCATTAAAGAAGAAATCGTCTTTGCTTGGATAGTCTGGCCAGATATCCTCGATGCTTTCGTAAACTTCTCCTTCGTCTTCAATTTCTTGAAGGTTTTCAATTACCTCTAGAGGCGCTCCAGAGCGACCCGCGAAGTCAATAAGTTCGTCTTTTGATGCTGGCCAAGGTGCATCTTCTAGTTTAGATGCAAGTTCGAGAGTCCAATACATAGTGATATTTTTTTTTGAGTAATTCCTAATTTGGTTGTCTTGCTTTTTTCTGCAAAATAAAAAAAAAATTCTTCTAATCTACACGCGGTTTCCAAATTATTTCTTCCGCATTTGCATCTTTAATGGCTTTTCGAGCCAAAACGAAAAGAAAATCGGAAAGGCGGTTTAGGTAACGAATGCAGCTTTCGGGCACATCAGCCTGTTCCGATAGCCTTAGCGTATAGCGTTCGGCTCTACGGCAAATGCTTCGGGCAACGTGGCAGTGCGACGATAGGGCTGTGCCACCGGGTATAACAAACGATCGTAGCGGTGTAATTTCTTCCGAATAGGCATCGATTCGGCCTTCAATAAAAACAAAATCTTCGTCCTTGATGAGCGGAATCTTGTAGGTAGTCTCAATCACATCAAACGAAAGGATGCCACCAACGGTCATTAGGCGATCTAATATCTCCAGCAACGTCTCTTTTACCTCGACATTGTCGTAAAGATCTCTAACTAGCGCTACATACGAGGTAAGCTCATCAACGTTTCCGTATGCTTCTAGCCTGGGGTCGGTTTTAGACACCCTAGTGCCAGTTGCCAGCGAAGTGCTTCCTTTGTCTCCTGTTTTTGTGTAAATCTTCATTTTATCCTTCTAGTATTACTTCTTGGTACAGCGTCGGATTTTCGTTAATCTTATCCGACTCAATTAGACCATCGCGAAGGCGAACGATTCTGCGGGCATGTTTGGCAATATCCTCTTCGTGAGTTACAACGATGATGGTATTTCCTTGCTTGTATATATCCTCAAATAGGTTCATGATATCAATTGAGGTTTTCGAATCAAGGTTACCCGTTGGCTCATCGGCAAGGATGATAGAAGGGTTGTTTATAAGTGCACGGGCTACGGCAACACGTTGGCGTTGTCCACCCGAGAGCTCGTTGGGGTTATGGTTCATTCTATCGCTCAAGCCTACATTGTTAAGGGCTTTTATCGCCCTCTCTTCACGTTCTTCGCTCGTACATCCTGCATAAATTAGCGGGAGCATTACGTTGTCTAGTGCCGAATAACGTGGAAGTAGGTTAAATGTTTGAAAGACGAATCCGATTTCCTTATTTCTTACGCCTGCGAGCTCGTCGTCGTTCATCTTGCTGACATCGGTACCATTGAGCACGTAAACGCCTCCGGTAGGCGTGTCGAGGCAGCCAAGGATGTTCATTAGGGTGGTTTTACCCGAACCCGAAGGACCCATAATGGCAACGTACTCGTTAGATCCAATAGTTAAATCAACACCTCTAAGGGCTTTTACCGTTTGCGTTCCAACTTTGTAGAATTTGGTAATTCCTTCGATTTGGATGATTGCTTTGTCTTCCATAAGTTGATGCTATATTTTCCTTGAAAATAGGAAATTTTTTAATAGCGAACTATGTAATCCTGTTTTTGTAGGATCGGATTTAAAAAAAGTAGGCCAATTCGTCCCAAATCTGCACTTACGCGTACCTTGGGATGTGTTTTTAGCTCATTCCATGCGCGAAACATGCCTTCGGACCAGCGTATGTCGTCGAGTATAATGAATGCTTCGGGGGTAGTAATGCCTATCGAACGCTCGAAACTTTTTATGGTTGACTCGTAGGAGTGCGCTCCATCTATAAAAACGAGGTCGAATTTTTGGCTAGCGGTAAGGCCATCAAAGAATTCGTCGAAAGTACGGTTAATAATCGAGACATTGTTAATTGCAAGACTATTTAAGGTTGCCTGGGCTATTTCGGTGTAGGGTTTCATCCCCTCAACGGTTACCACCTGGCTTTGGGGGTTGTTGTTGGCCAGGTAGTAGGTCGAAACTCCGAGTCCGGAACCCAGCTCGAGTACCTGCTTAGGCTGGTAGCTTGCCACTATGGTGTTGAGCAGCTTGCCGTATTTCGGCGATATGCTTATTCGGCCAACCAACTGGGCGGTGCTTACAGTACCGCTGTTGGGCGATGCTCCGAAGCTACTCTGTTCGATAGCTTTTGGTGCCAGCTGCTTTAGCTTGGCCATATACTTTCGGGCATTGGGCTTGTGTGAGGCCTTCATCATGATATTTCGAACGAAATCGTACATAAAGGGCGAGTGTACCCCGTGCCCTCGCCAGTGCCTCGAATTGAACAGGTAACATGCGAATTCTACTATCTGAAATGCCTTCTTCATTATTTTTACTTCTTGAGTGCGAATTTAAAAAATAAATTAGGCTATTTTTGATTGATAATACGATTAGTTGGCATGCGTTCATCCATTTTAGATAGCGAAATCAAGTTTTTACCCGGTGTTGGCCCCAAACGCGCCCTGCTTTTGGAGAAGGAGTTGGGCATAAAATGCTATAGAGACCTGCTCTATACGTTTCCGTTTAGGTATGTCGACCGTTCGAAGTTTTACCTGATTTCGGAGCTGCACCCCGACATGCCCTACGTTCAGCTTAAGGGAAAGTTTACCCGATTCGAGACCATCGGTGATGGACGCTCGAAGCGTTTTGTGGGCTACTATAGCGATGGGCGATCGGCAATCGAGGTGGTTTGGTTTCAGGGTGTTTCGTGGATCAAGGATAAGTATAAGGTGGGGGTAGAGTACGTTCTGTTTGGTAAGCCAACTGCCTTTAACGGCAAGCTAAACATTGCCCATCCCGAAATAGAGCTGCCCAAGGTGGAGGAGGGGCTCATCAACACCGCCATTCACGGCGTGTACAGCAGCACCGAGAAGCTGAAGGATGGCTTTCTATCCACCAAGGCATTCTCGCGTATTATTGCTTCGCTGCTGCAGGTGTCGCTGCATCAAATCGACGAAACGTTGCCCGACTACATGGTACAGCGCCTGAAGCTGCTGCCGTTACGCGATGCGCTTCTGCACATCCACTTTCCAAAAAACTCGCAGCTCCTAAGCGAGGCCGTAAAGCGGCTTAAGTTCGAGGAGCTGTTCTTTATACAGCTTAGCCTGCTAAAGCAAAAGGTGCTTCGCGATCGTACAACCCATGGGCTTGTTTGCAAGGTGGTGGGCGATAAGTTCAACAACTTTTACAACCACTACCTGCCGTTTCCGCTAACCAACGCGCAAAAGCGGGTTATCAAGGAGATGCGGCACGATATGGGCAGCGGTAGGCAGATGAACCGTCTGCTGCAGGGCGATGTGGGCAGCGGCAGAACACTGGTTGCCATGATGATGTCGCTTATTGCCTGCGACAACGGCTATCAGGT
>CAXYUU010000084.1:0-10403 GCA_964292015.1 uncultured Acetobacteroides sp. | reverse complement strand
ATCTGTAGCTTTACAGAAGAGCTAACCGAAAGGAGTTGGAGTATCTGTAGCTCTACAGAAGAGTTAACCGAAAGGATTTGGAGTATCTGTAGCTCTACAGAAGAGCTAACCGAAAGGAGTCGGAGTATCTGTAGCTTTACAGAAGAGCTAACCGAAACGGAGAGGAGTAGCTGTAGCTCTACAGAAGGTATAGGTTGTATGTAAAAGAGTAACCCTAGCTCTTCGGAAGAGCTAGGGTTTATAGGTACGACGTGCTGCTGATCGCTATTTGGGTGAAAGTGCCGACGCGGCTTAAAGCGCTCGTGCCATTCGCTCCACCGCCTCGTCGATATACGCACGGGGGCAGGCCAGGTTGATGCGGCGGAAGCCTTTGCCGGTGCTGCCAAAGGTGATGCCCTTGTTGAGGCCTACGGCTGCATCCTGGGTGAGCTTTTTGTCGAGCTCCTCGTCGGATAGCTGGTAGGCGCTAAAGTCGAGCCAGGCCAGGTAGGTGCCTTCGGGTTTGTAGAGCTTTACTTTTGGGAGATGCGCCTTAAGCAGCTCGTCGAGGTGGTCGATGTTGCCGCCAACGTAGGCCGTTAGCTGGTCGAGCCACTGGTCGCCATGGGTGTAGGCGGCCTCGAGGCCTACGATGCCGGCAATGTTGCCCATGCCCAGGTGGAGATCTTTTTCGAGCACGGTAAGGTACTTTGCGCGGAGCTCGGGGTTCGAAATTACCACGTAGGCGGTTGATAGCCCGGCTAGGTTAAAGGTTTTGCTGGGCGCCAAAAAGGTGAGGCAGCAGCTGGCAAAGCGCTCGTCGAGGTTGGCGATGTGCAGGTGGCGGTGCGGCTTAACAACGATGTCGGAGTGTATCTCGTCGCTGATGATGGTTACGCCATGCTTTAGGCACAGCTCGCCCACCTGTCGCAGCTCGTCGGCCTCAAAAACGCGGCCTACCGGATTGTGGGGGTTGCATAGGATGATGGCCTTTGCGCCATCGAGCTTACGGTCGAGGTCGTCGAAGTCGATCTCAAACCGTTCGCCGGTATTCTTGAGCGGGTTTTCCACCAGCGTGCGCTGGTTGTGGAGTACAGCATCGAAGAAGGGCGGGTATACGGGTGTTTGGATGACGATTTTATCGCCCGGATTGGTGAGCGCCAGCACGGCCACGTTGAGGCCGGGTACCACGCCCGGACAGTGGGCGATCCACTCCTTGCGAATCGCGCAGCCGTTGCGGCGGTTAAGCCAGCTGGTTATGGAGTCGAAGTACGAGTCGGGGCGAAAGGTATACCCCAGCACCGGGTGCAGCAGGCGTTCCCTTATGGCATCGACCACAAAATGGGGCGATTCGAAATCCATATCGGCCACCCACATGGGCAGCACGTTGGGGTTGCCAAATACGCTGTTTCGGGTATCCCATTTTATGCACGAGGAGTGCGTTCTATCAACCACCTGGTCGAAGTTGTAGGTCATGGCTATTTTGTTTATGGGTTAGATACAGGCTATAGAGGTGAGATTTGAGATGTGAGATCTGAGACTTGAGATATACGATTTTAGATCTTAGACTTTAGATGTGAGACATTAGATGTGAATACCATCTCAAATCTAATGTCTCACATCTCTTATCTCACATCTCTTATCTCATGTCTCACATCTCAGATCTTCTTTTTTTTATCTTTTCCCTCGCAAAGTAGCAAAAAAAAAAGGAGCAGCTGCTCCTTTTTTACTATTTGGAATTATGGAATTTGCTTAGCTATTAAGCTGGCTAACCTTGTTAAACATGGTGTCAACCTTTTCGAAAAGTTCTTTCCAAATGGCATTGTAATGTGCCTTAATAACTTTTTTGTCCTCTAGTCCCTTAGGAGTTTTAGCACGGCTGATAAGCTCGTTACGAAGAGTTACCGCTTCGTTGATGATATCGATAGCACCGGCTTGCTTAGTTGGATGGAAGTAGGTGAATGTGTAGCAATCTGCAACAACTTCGCTTACTAGATAGTCGATGTCTTTCTTAAGTTTTCTTACGCTTGCCATACTGGTGATGTATTTTGATTATGGTGCAAATTTAGCATCTTTTTCCGGATCAATTTTAACCTTTCGGTATTTTTTGGAATTATAAAGGGAAATTATCATAAACATGGTTACTTATGCTATTTTTGTTTGCTAATCGAGTTGTATCGCGAACCACAAATAATTAATGAGAAAACGATTTAATACGGTGTTTTGGCGGCGAGTTGAGCTGCTGTTGAGGCTAAAAAAAAGCATGGATAAGCTGGGCGTGTTTGTACTTATCCTAACCAGTGTAATCAGCATTGCCCTCATTATTTACGAAGTTGGCTTCGATTTGAACGCTGTTTTTTACGTTAGAACCAGCCGGTTTTACTTCTTCGCCTTCTCCATTTTTTTTACCAGCTTTGTTGTTCGGCTGTTTAACCGCAGCTACCGCGAGAGAAAGGATAAGGTCCACATCTTTACCTGGTGGCTTTTTGCGCTACTTTTCTTCATGCTGCTGGTGGCCTACCTCAAGCCCGACGAGTACATCCGCACCAAAGCTCCGTTCTTGGCCTTTTTTAAAAGTCAGGTGTTCACCTATGTCTTTCTGCTTATCCTTTCGGTGATGGAGCTTTCGCGCTCGTCCTTTGGGATGCTTAAGAAGGAGATCAACACGTCGCTTATCTTTGTTCTCAGCTTCCTGTTTGTGATACTCCTTGGCGGCGGGCTGCTGATGCTACCCAACTCCACCACACACGGAATTTCCCTAGTTGATGCGCTCTTTACCTCTACCAGTGCGGTTTGCGTAACCGGACTAACGGTGGTCGATACGGCAACCGCCTTTACCCCTCTAGGCCATTTCTTTATTTTGATGCTTATTCAGATTGGCGGTATCGGCGTTATGACGCTTACCTCGTTTTTTGGCTACTTTTTAGTCGATAAGCTGTCGTTTAAGAATCAGATCAATTTGGGCGATTTTATTAGCGAGGGAAACCTGAGCGAGATATTGAAAACGCTGATGAAGATTGTCTTCGTAACGCTGTCCATCGAGGCGGTGGGGGCCATTTTTATCTACTTCTCGGTTCGGGGAACGCTAGGCGATGTAAATACGGTTTACTACTCCATCTTTCACTCCATATCGGCATTTTGTAATGCTGGGTTTTCGACTTTTACCGATAACCTGTTCGATGTACGGGTTCGTAGCAACTACAGCTTGCATACCTATATTGGGCTGCTGATTATTCTTGGGGGTATTGGTTTTCCGATTCTCTTTAACTACTACCAGCTTGTTAAGCACTTCTTACGAAATAAGGTAAAGCAGCTGTTGGGGTTACAGCGTCGGTACCATCACCTGCCTAAGATTATCAACCTGCACACCAAGCTGGTTGTTTACACCACGCTAATCCTGCTGGTAGTGGGCACCGTCTTTTTCGGGATATTTGAGTACGGTAATACCCTAAAGGGATTGCCCTGGTATGGCGTTTTGGCCGAATCGTTCTTTGGGTCGGTAACGCCCCGTACTGCCGGGTTTAATTCGGTAAATATGACACAAATTATGCCCGCCACCATTCTGCTAACCATGTTTCTGATGTGGGTGGGGGCGTCGCCGGTGTCTACCGGTGGTGGTATTAAAACGACCACCTTCGCGGTGGCGGTTCTCAACGTTATCAATATCGTAAAGGGCAAGGAGCGGCTCGAAATTGCCGGACGAGAGCTAACCAACACCACCTTGTTAAGGGCATTTGCGGCAGTTCTGCTGTCCATATTTATAATTGGCATATCAACATCGATGATTAAGCTTTTTGAGCCGAAAATAGATATGATGACCATCGCTTTCGAATGTATTTCGGCGTTAAGTACGGTTGGCCTATCGCTGGGCATTACCGCTGCGCTCGATGATGGTAGCAAGCTGGTGCTGATTTCTACCATGTTTGTTGGGCGAGTGGGGGCGCTAACCTTCCTTTCGGGCTTGGTGAAGCATTCCTCGGAGCTCAATTACCGGTATCCAAAGTCAAATATATTTGTAAACTAGAAATAATTCGGGCCATGAAGTATATAATTATAGGATTAGGAAATTACGGGTCGGCATTGGCCGAACGCCTTACGACGATGGGGCACGAGGTTATTGGTATAGACTCGAACAACCATAAGGTCGAGGAGCTAAAGGCCAAGGTTACCAGCACCATTTGTATGGATATTAACGAGGTGCATATGCTAAAAGTGCTGCCCTTGAAGGATGCCGATGCGGTGGTGGTGGCAATTGGGGAGAATATTGGGGCGTCGATTCTCGTATCGGCCGAGCTAAAGCAGCTCAAGGTTAACAAGCTTATTAGCCGTGCCATATCTAACCTGCACACTACCGTACTGGAGGCAATTGGGGTCGATGAGGTGGTGACTCCCGAAAAGGATTCCGCCGAAGACTTTGCCCTTCGTCTTGATATAAAGGGGTTGCAGGATTCGTTTCCAATAGCCGAAGAGTACCGGGTTGTTTCGATTAAAGCGCCTCAGGTGGTGGTGGGTCAAGCGGTAGGGGAGCTGCTTCTTGGCGACAAGTTTAACCTAAAGATGGTTACCATCGTTCGGAAGGAACATCGCACTAGCGTATTTGGCTCAAAATCCATTGTCGATAAGGTTATTCATCCAATAGGTTTGGGTACTATTATCGAAAAGGAGGATATGCTCTACCTCTTTGGAGAGTCGAAAAGTATTCAGAGCTTTTCGAAGTTCTTTTCCTAAGGCTACTTTTTAAAGATAAAGAACACGGCAAGAATTAGGAATCCGAAGCCAATAAGGTGGTTCATCTTAAAGGTTTCCGTCTTAAAGAATAGCAAGCTAAAGCTCATAAAGACAATTAGGGTTATTACCTCCTGTAAAACTTTTAGCTCAACAAGGCTGAATGGACCACCGTTTCCTTTAAACCCAATTCTATTGGCAGGAACCTGGAAAAAGTATTCGAATAGGGCAATCCCCCAGCTGATTAAAATTACGGCAACAATGGGGAGCGTTTGAAACCAGCTGTACTCCCTAAATTTAAGGTGCCCATACCACGCAAATGTCATGAAAATGTTCGAGAGCACAAGTAGCGATATGGTAAGCAAAATTTTCATGGCGAATTTTTTTTGGTGGGCAAAGATAGTAAGTTTGGCCTCGAAAGTATTTTGCCCATCGGCACCAATGAAACATTTAAACGACTGAAAAATGATACACGACTCATTAGAGCAGCTACACCGATATTCGGCCTTCCTCCCTGCAGTTGATAGGGTGGTAGCCTACCTAAGTACGGTCGACTTTCAACATCTTCCAACCGAAAAGGTCTACCTCGATGGCGAAAATCTATTTGTAATTCCATCGGTGGCAAAGGGTAAAAAAGCAGATGAGGCAAAGCTTGAGGCGCATAATGCGTATGCGGATATCCAGCTGTGTCTTAGCCACGGCGAGACATTTGGGTGGAAAGACAGAATGCAGTGCCAGCAGCCCATTGGGGAGTTTGATGGTGAAAAAGATATTCTGTTTTTTGAAGATAAGCCATCGTCATTCATTTCATTGAAAAGAAATGAGTTTGTGCTTTTCATGCCTTGGGATGCTCATGCTCCTCTAATATGTGATGGCGAAATTGTTAAGCTGATATTTAAGCTGAAGGTGGGTTGAAATACCTGTTATTTATAGGTAATAATACCTATAAACTGTGTTAATTACGTGCTCTGTATCGTCTCCTTTTTTAGTTTTGTATAACTTATTGGTTTGTATATGAAATTTAGCAGCAGAGTACCCGATTCGCCTTACCTATTGCGATACCTAGCGTTTGCCTGTGCAACTAGGGCAAAACATTCGGTATTCGACTATCGGTACTTTCCTTTTAAAGTATTTAAAGGGGGTACCCATTCGGGACTTGACTATGCGCTTAACCCGTTAGTTGGAGACATTCCTATTGCTCACAATGGTGTAAATACGTCGGTTGACGAGCTGGTGAGGAGTACCGATACCCTCTCGTTTTTGGTGATAAAGGATGGTAAAATTGCCTATGAATACTATGCCGATGGTATTACTGGGCAAACGCCAATGTTGACTTACTCCATTACCAAGAGCGTGTTTGGGAGCTACCTGTCGCTGCTCGCCGATAATGGTGTTATTTCCCTTTCCGATAAGCTGGGAAAGTACCATTCGCACCTGCCCGAATTTGTGGCAAATCGTACTTTTCAAAGCCTGATGAATATGGAATCGGGGATTGGCTACACTCATGGCAAAAGTCCGTTTAAGGATATGGCAAAATTTTGGCTGTCGTCTAATATTCGAAAGGATCTTAAGAGAATAAAGCCTTACGGCGAAATAGGAAGCCATTTTTACTACAACGATATTCACCTTCATCTGCTAGATCGGGTTGTTGATAACCGAATTCCTGATCTACCTGTCGATATAAATCAGAATTTCTGGCAGCTAATTAAGCCAACATCGAACACGTTATTCTGTATGGATAGCCTCCAGTCGCGACATTTGAAAATGGATGGAGGTATGGCAATTGCACCTCACGACTTGGCAAAGTTCGGGCTTCTCTATGCTAATGATGGGATGGTTGATGAAAGTCAGGTGCTTAGTCGCGAATGGTGTGCGCATCTTAAAACCGACGAAGGGGTTAGGTCTGATTTAAATTTCTGGGAGTTATACCGGAATATGGGGCATAGCTGGTATTCAATATTAAAGGAAGAGCGAACTTACTATAAGAATTTTTGGTGGGGCCTTAAGCAGAACCACGGGCCTAACGACATATACGCAATGGGGATACTTGGCCAGTTTGTGTACGTATCTACTAAAAACAACGTTGTGATTGTCCGTCAGGGCAACAGCAGTGGTGTGAAAGGGTGGTGGCCATACATTTTTGAAGAGCTGGCATCGAAAGTTTCAGGATGCTGTACAGGGAGTAGTCTGGGAAGTGAGGTAAGCTTCAAGGCTCCATGTCGAGTACCTTAAAATAAATGCTGCCCCTATGAGAGGCAGCATTTATTTTATATTTTTTGTAGCGGATTGCTCGGCATATCGTAAACCAAAGAGTGTGCTTCGATGGTAAACCATTCTTCGAACATCTCCCATGATCTCTCTTTTGGCCATAAGCTTTCGTCGCTATACCAATCGAGTAGCTCGTTTGTGAAAATTTGGTCGAAGTTTTTTTCGAGGTATTCAACAATATTATCCTCGCTTTCAAATTCAGGGATGAGGTAAACGTTAAAATCGCCACTCTCTTCTATCTCCTCCAAATCGAACTGCTCATCTACTGTTAAAAGCCAATCCCAGAAAGGCTTTTGTGGAATTACCGCTAGCGCATTACGGTTTACTAATTTCATTATATGCTATTTTTATGGTTTGATGCTCACCTGCTAGTAAGGCTTAAGGGGCTATTCCCTGCATTGCCAATGGTGGTTCATCCTACTGTAAAACAAAGGTAGTTAAGAAATCGGAAGACTTCCAAGGCGAAGTGTTATAAACCGAGTTTTCTTCTAAAATTAAAAATAAACACAATTAGTTGGCATTGTTATATTTCTTTGCAAAATTTGTCCTGCTTTATAAACTCACTTAATAACTATGTTAGGATTAGACACGGTGCATTTTATTATGCTAGTATTGTTGGTGATTGCAACCGCAGCCTTTGAGTTCATCAATGGATTCCACGATACTGCAAATGCAGTTGCAACAGTAATTTACACCAATTCGCTTAAGCCCAAAGCAGCGGTAATTTGGTCTGGCCTTTGGAATATCTTGGGTGTTTACGTTGGAGGGATTGCAGTTGCCATGGGTATCATGCATCTTATTCCTGCAGAAATGCTTGCCGATCATAATGTGTACAAAGGTATGGCGTTGATATGGGCTATTATTCTCACCGCTATTGCTTGGAACTTTTTTACGTGGTACTACGGTATTCCTTGTTCTAGTTCTCATACACTTATTGGGGCTATTTTTGGTTCTAGCTTGGCCTATACGTGGCTACATCCTGAATCTGCAATCATACTAAACTGGCAAAAAATTATTGATATAGGTTTAGCCCTGATGATTACACCAGTACTAGGCTTTGTTCTTGCTCTTGGACTTATGTATATTCTTTTTAAAGTGGTTAAGAAGAAAAAGATCTTCAAGGAGCCAAAAGAGAAGAAAGCACCTCCATTTTGGATTCGTTCTTTGCTAATTGGTTCGTCTACTTTAGTTAGCTTCTCGCATGGTTCTAACGATGGACAAAAGGGGGTAGGTTTAATGATGATGATTCTAATTGCATTAGCTCCTTCGTACTATGCGCTCGATAATGCTAAGGATCCAAACGATTTGTTAATTAATATTCAAAGGGTAGAGTATGTTTTAAGTAGAGTCGACTCTACTCAACTCAACCTTTCTGAAAAACAAGTTGTTTCAAGTTCGATTATTAAGTTAAATGGACTAGCTGCAACTTTCGGTAAAGTTGAAAAGTTTAACGAATTAGCACCCCATGTTGCTGCTGATTCAAGAGTAGAGCTTACTTCGGTGGTGAAAAAGCTAAAACAGCTGGAGGAAACCAATTCCGTGGCATTTAGTAAGAATGTCAGCAAGCGGGATATGAAGCGATTCAATGGAGATTTGAAGCATATTGATAGTTTTGCAGAGTATGTACCTCTTTGGGTTATTCTTTTGATATCATTATCGTTAGGTTTGGGAACCATGATTGGATGGAAACGAATAGTGGTGACAATTAGCGAAAAGATTGGTAAAACGCACATGACATATGCTCAAGGTGTTACTTCTGGTGTTATTGCGGCGTCTACTATTAGCTTGTCTTCAGCAATTGGGCTACCGGTTAGTACTACTCATATTCTATCATCAGGTATTGCAGGTTCGATGGTGGCAAGTGGTGGGTTGAAAAATCTTCAAACCAAGACATTAAAGAATATCGGTATTGCCTGGTTGGTTACCCTTCCAATTACCATTCTTGTATCAGGGTTGCTTTACTGGCTATTCCTTTCAATAGTAAGGTAAATGCTCGAAAGGTTTAAACGGCTTAACTCTAACGAAAGGGGGATGATTATTTTTGTCATTGTCCTCCTTTTTGGAATTTTTTTACGATGGGGTTACGTTAAGCAGAACGCTCAACACGGGTTTGATAAGTATTTCAATACCGAAAGTAAAGCAAAGCGATAATGACCCTTGTAATTTATAGTGCAGTGCACACTCAAAATTAACTGATGAAACGGAACGATATTCTATTTTTTCTTGTAATTCTGGCTCTATTTCTTCCATTTTTTATATTTCAACCGCTTTACGATTTTTACTCTACGGTTAATGCCGAGCATGGTTTACTGATGAGCTTTTTGAAGTTTGGTACACTGGCAACAGTTGGGGAGTCGTTGGGGCTGAGAATACGAAAAGGGGTGTACAACTACAACGGTTTTGGTTTGCTGCCTAGGGCTATTGTTTGGGGGCTGTTAGGTATTGCTATAAAAATGTCGTTTGTTATTTTCCAGAATGGTTCCGTTAGCTTTCTCGGATATCTTGGATCTACGGCTGATGCCTCTTTCGGGTACAATTTGCTAAAAGCGTTTACCGCTTCGGCTCTGATGAATCTGATTTTTGCTCCAGTTATGATGTTGATTCATAAAATTTCCGATACGCATATTGTCGATACTGGAGGTACATTACGGGGCTTTTTTACCAAAATAGATGTTGCTGCTATTCTTCAAAAGACCGATTGGCGCGTGATGTGGGGGTTTGTTTTCAAGAAAACCATACCTCTTTTTTGGATACCGGCACATACCATAACATTCTTACTTCCTGTAGCATTTCAGGTGCTTTTTGCCGCAGTTTTAGGGATTGTCTTAGGAGTAATTCTTGCTTTTGCTGCAAATAAAGCGAAGTAAACCTTAATTAATAGGTATATTTGGAATGCACGTTTAATTTTACTTGACTCAATGAATAAAGTAGGAATATTTTACGGACCCCAAGGTGGGTCTACCGAAAAAGCAGCGAAACTAATTGCTAAGCAATTTGGAGAACTAGCAGTTTTAAAGCTTGTTAGCGAAAGTAAGGCTGAAGATGTAAACAAGTTCGATAATGTGATTTTTGGTGTGGCAACACTTGGTAGGGAAACCTGGAATTCCACCACGAAAAACGATTGGGACGTGTTCTTTTCCGAACTCGATAGCATAAACATTGACGGGAAAACATTTGCAATTTTTGGTCTTGGCGATCACATTACCTATGCCAATCAGTTTGTTGATGCTATGGGGCAAGTTGGCGCTAAGCTACTTGAGCGTAATGCTAAGATAGTCGGAAAATGTGCTACTTGCGAGTATACGTTCAACGAGTCGCAAGCTGTAATCGGGGATCAGTTTATTGGATTGCCACTTGACGAAATTTTCGAAAGTGAAAAAACTGACGAGCGGGTTAAGGATTGGACTGTTCGTTTGAAGAATCGCTTTGCT
>CAXYUU010000083.1:0-10461 GCA_964292015.1 uncultured Acetobacteroides sp. | reverse complement strand
TCCGGTGACCCGGTTGGGCTTTCCGACGGCGTCGTTTTGCGTCCGGCGACTCGGTTGGGCTTTCCGCCGTTGGAGTTTTGCGTCCGGTGACTCGGTTGGGCTTTCCGACGGCGTCGTTTTGCTCCCTGCTTCCGCTTCTTTAACTTCTTTAACTTCTCTGACTTCTTTAATTTCTCTGACTTCTTTAACTTCTCTGACTTCAATCTTCTCTGATTTCAGCCCTCTTCCTTCTTTCTCCCCCTTTTTCTCGCCAATACCCTTTCCTATTCGGTTGTCTTTGGTAAATTTGGTGCAGAAAATAAGGAGAAATGAGTGTAAAGGAAAATATCAGGATTGTTCGGGAGGATATCCCCTCAAATGTTAAGCTCATTGCGGTGTCGAAAACCAAGCCCAACGAGGCCATTATGGAGGCCTACCAGGCTGGGCAGCGTGTGTTTGGCGAGAATAAGCCGCAGGAGCTGGCCCTGAAGTGGAGCACGCTGCCGGCCGATATCGAGTGGCACATGATTGGGCACCTGCAAACCAACAAGGTGAAGTATATCGCCCCATTTGTATCGCTGATCCATTCGGTCGATTCGCCCAAGCTGCTGGCCACCATCGACAAGGAGGCGGCAAAAAACGGGCGGGTTATCGACTGCCTGTTTCAGATGCACATTGCCGAGGAGGAGACCAAGTTTGGCTTCGACTACCACGAGCTGGTGGAGCTGCTGAAGTCGGGCGTGCTGGCCGAGTTCAAAAATGTTCGCATGGTGGGCGTTATGGGAATGGCCACCTTTACCGACGACGTGGCGCAGGTTCGCTACGAGTTTCATAACCTAAAGGAGATCTTTATAAAGCTCCAGCAGGCCTACTTTGGTGCCGATGCCTCTTTTACGGAGATATCGATGGGCATGTCCGACGATTTCCGGCTGGCCATCGAGGAGGGCAGCACCATGGTACGCGTAGGATCGGCCATATTTGGCGGCCGAATTTATGCCGCCCAGTAGCCTGTGCTGATCGAGCTCCTGTACGCCCGATATAGATTACGACCATCAGCTTGTAGGGCATCGGTAGCGCCTACCGATGGTTGCTGATGGGCATCGACTAACCAAATAGAAGAAGATAGATAGATGGAAAATAAAGTTGCCATAATAGGAGGCGGTAATTTGGGTGGAGCCATTGTAGAGGGCATTCTGAAGACCCAAACCATGGCTGCCGAAAATGTTTACATCACCCGTCGGCGAACCCACCTGCTCGACCACTTTAAGGAGAAAAAGGTGAACGTTATCGCCAGTAACATCGAGGCGGTAACGGCCTGTAGCATCATCATCCTAGCCATTAAACCGTACCAGGTAATCGATATCCTTCAGGAGGTGCGGTCGGCCCTTACGCCCGATAAGCTGGTGATATCGCTGGTTGCCGGTGTAAGCATCGATGTGCTGCAAAAGGCCGCCGGTGCCGATATCCCCATTTTTAGGGCTATGCCCAACACGGCAATTGCCCTGGGCGAGTCGATGACCTGTATCGCCTTCGATAGGCGGTGGAGCGATAAGCTGGAGGTTGTCGAATCGTTTTTTAAAGGATTGGGCGAAACGGCGATTATTAACGAGGAGCTGATGGCCGCAGCAACCGTGCTCGGCTCGTGCGGTATTGCCTTTGCGCTGCGCTTTATGCGGGCGGCCATGCAGGGCGGTATCGAAATCGGCTTTAGCGCCGAGATGGCCCAGTTTATCACCGCCCAAACCATGAAGGGCGCCAGCGAGCTTATTCTAAAATCGAACCATCACCCCGAGCGCGAAATCGACAAGGTAACCACGCCCATGGGCAACACCATATCGGGACTTAACGAGATGGAGCACCAGGGCTTTAGCTCGTCGCTAATTCAGGGGTTGGTAACATCGTATAAAAAGATTGAAAAGAAGAAGTAGGCGTGCGCTACGGGCAACGCCGCGCGCCTGTGCATGCCGATAGGCTGCTCGATGGAGAGCATGGGGCAGTAAGCAGGTACCCGAATGCAAAACCCACCAAAGGTTCTACCTTTTGGTGGGTTTTGTGCTTTGTAGAAACTTCGTACGCGCGGTTGGAGTAGCCATTCGTTTCTTTCCACACCCCTTTTGTGCCGTTGCTACCGGCATGCGGCTTTGGGGTCATCCGCAGCGATTTTGCGTTTAAGATTTGATGGCTAGCTAAATTTTGACTTGAATTGGTTGGTTTTTGTCATTCAGAACCACCCCGCCCTAAGGGCACCTCCCGCTTAAAGCGGGTGCAAGTGCCCTGAATCTGCTTTTTGACTTACTCTCAAAGCTTGTTTTTTTAAAGATGTCTCATTTTTCATCTGCTCACTAAGCATATTCGGAGCTATTTCTCCCGCCATAAGCGGGAGGTGCCCGAAGGGCGGGGTGGTTTTCTTTATAAACAAGCCAAATGAATCAATCTTGTTCATACTCCATTTTTAAATGTGAAATCTCTAGGGTCATCCGCCTTTCTTTTCATTTTTAACATTTTTCTACTAACTAATTTGCTCTAAAAGTGCCCATCGGTTGTTACTCCTTCGTTCGCAATAATTACTAAAAACAGTAAGATATGGACACTGGAAAAGTTGTAGTAGGCGTATTGGCAGGCGTTGCTGTAGGTGCGCTCATAGGTATTCTCTTTGCACCCGATAAGGGCTGCGAGACTCGCAGAAAAATCTCTAAAAAGAGTCACGACTTGGCCGATGACATTAAGGATCGGTTTTCTAAAATTGTAGACGACCTTGCTGGTAAGCACGAAAAGGCCACCGAAGAGGCCGAGGAAGTATAGGACATCCTGCGCAAGTTGCGCAGGTCGTCGCATACGAAATCGGTTTATGCTACCGCTAACACGCTAAAAAAAAGAATATGGAGGACAAAACAGTACTTATAGAATCGCTCATCGAGAAAACGCAGCAGTACGGAAAGACGAGCATTGAGCTGCTTAAGCTAAAGGCAGTAGCTAAATCCACTGATGCTATTTCGTCTATGGTAAGTATATGGGTGGTTATAGTACCTACTGTTTTTTCCTTCATACTTCTTAGCGTGGGGGTGGCCATATGGATTGGCGACCTTATGGGTAAGATGTACTACGGTTTCTTTACGGTTGCCGCCTTTTTCGTGCTTGTTGCTGTTGTTGCATTTCTATGCCGAAACAGCTGCGTTAAGACCCCACTCAAAAACTTTATCGTTAGGCAATTTCTTAAATAACCTAGGCTTATGAGCAAGCCCGATGCTGCAACCCTACTTAAAGAACGTATTTTAGTGCTAGAGGCGAAACAGGCAAATGAGTACTTGCTGCTAAAGGAGCAGCTTGCCTTTACCTACGAAAGCCTAAAGCCGGCCAGTATTATCAAGAGCACGCTTCATGATATTTTAGCCTCGCGCGAGCTGCACAAAGATTTAACCGAAGTTGTTATCGGTATAGCTGCAAGGTTCATTTCAAAAAAAATAGATGTGGCAACCTCCACACCACCTGCGGGGGCACTTCGACAGGTGCTAGGTGTGGTACTTCAGGTAGCTGTAAGCTCGCTGCTGGCAAAATATTCCGATAAGATAAGGACTACCGTATCCTATCTGATATCGATGTTGTCGGACCAATTTATGGAGAAGGAGAAGGAGGAGGTTGATGGAGAGGTAGACAGGTAAGCTAGCCGTACAACCTTATAGGAGGGGGTACTTAAAACAAAACGCCGTAAAGCAACCGCTTTACGTCGTTTTTTATGGGTAAAAGCGGACACTACTTAACGATATAGGTTACATCGTTAAAAGTTCCCTGGGTAATTTTTTTCAGCGAAGTAGCGGTGGTGTTTGCAAAGGTAAATTCGAATGTTCCCGAAACAAGCTTATTGGTAGCATCTACCTTGGTAAGTGTTACGGTTCCCATCGTACTAATAAAGGCGTCGGTTGTTGTTGCTGTAAGTGATGCCTTGTAGGATGCTCCACATTCCATTTTCACTGGAAGAAGAGATTGGGTGTAGGTTTTGGCAACATCGCCCTTTACGGTTATAGCAACGGTTTCTCCAGTTAACGAACTTCCCGTTACAATAAACACGCCGTTCGATAGCACACCAATAGGCATAGGTGCCGACCACTGTTTGCCATCGATGGTTGCATTCATTTTGTAAACGGGGTTTCCGTTGCTGTCTTTTTCGCACGAGGTGGTGAAAAAAGCTACGCTAATAGCTACGATTACAAGTAAAAATTTTTTCATAGTCTTTTTTTTGCTTGCACGAAGATAGTAAAACCAACTTCTGAAGCGAATTAAATTTAATTAGGCAAATGTGAAAACGGACATCTGCTTACCAGCGGTTGGCCGTTTGGGTTGCCGGAGCTACTAAAATGGGCGAATGCTAACAATAAAGTAGATGTTTCCCCTAGCCGGATTTACAATTATAGATCCGCTCACCGGAAGCTTATACCTACTAATCATGATATCTTGAGACACCTTTAATCCGAGGTTAACGATGTTGGCATTGCTGTAGTACATGCTTTCGTGGGGCGTGCCACCAATAAAGTAGCTCACCGTTTGTCCGCTTTTAAGCTTTTGCAGGTAGCTTGCCTCAAAGTAGGTGGAGTATCGGTTCGATCCGTTCTGGTTAAGGTCGGCACCGTAAACAATGGTGCTGGCCATCAGCTTTAGCGGAACAGACTCGAACGAGTAGTCGATGGTTGCATCAATTTGGTGCCCGGTAGACTCCTTGTCGAAGTTGAAGAAGTGGTGGTTGGGGGCATTTTCGTTGGGGGTGGGGTTAAAGTAGTCGTACAAGGTTACGCAAACCGGACCAGCGGTATAGGTAGCGTATAGGTCGATTTCGGAATAGTCGTTGGTGGTGGTGTAGCAACCCCATGCACCGAGGGTTATGTTTTTTAGGACGGCGTACTCCAGCGTTGGCTGTACGTTCCAGCTGCGGGTCGAAAGCCCACCTCGCCAGGAGTGGCGCGATTTCAGCTCGAGGCTGAGCGTTAGCGGACTGGATTCTACCTTCGAGGTGTCGGCTACTTCGGCAGCAGCCTGAAGCGAAAGTAGCAATAGGAAGGAGTAGATTAGCAGGTTTTTCATGAAGGATTGGTATTGGTGGTGTTTTGTTTGCGGCGAAATTATATAAAAACGAGGGCTAAACAAAGGTGTTGATATGCGTTACTGTTAAGTATGATTCTTTCGTTTAGGGTGGTACGCTGGAGGCAATTGCCAATTCGATGCATGTTATTTGCCGATATTTACGGTAATTCGGTTGCTGATGCCGGTTTGCTGGTGGGGTATAATTGCTTTTTTTGTATGCCAATTCATATAATGGGACAACAGGAAGGCACGTGTTTGCTGCTGCGGATTGTGAAATGGATATTGTAGGCAGCAGCCGCACTGGTTCTGTAAGATGAAATTTTTCGAGAGGTACTATAAGAAAGGTGCTTAAGCAAATACATCGGATACGAAAAAAGAGCTATTTTTAAGGTGGCAAGGTTTTTATCTCGAATAGGAGCTTGGCGGGTTACTTTTCTTGTTTAGCATAAACACAACAGGCATGTTTGACGATAGCGAAGATGACAACGACGACGAGGAGTATGTTAGAACTGAGTTTGAGGAATGGTTCGACAACTACTTTATGTATTTTCCGGTTGATTTGCGGGTAAGCGGTTACGAGGATGTGGAGATCGAATGCTTCTACACCAACGTGTACTGCCCGGCAATGAAGACGTTTACTCCCGCTATTCGGCAGCTTATGCTGAAGCAATTTACGGCGTTCCAAAATGAAAAACGTCCGGTGGTACTCGAAGAGCTCGAGCGTATTGCTAGCAATGTAGGTTGTTTGCTGCTCATTCGTTTATACGGACTGGTGTATGAAGAAAAGATGGGGGTGAACTTTCGCGAGAAGTATCCCACGTTCGACAGCTGGGTAGAATTTTATGCTCGTCCCGGTAAGCCAAATACCCTTGCCGAATCATTTTTCGACAAGCTTGACTGGGTGACCGATGAGGAAAAAAAGAATATGATAGTGGCGAATAGGAAGGAGGCTCAGGAAATATTCGACTGGAAGGAGAACCGCAAAAAGGCTTTTTACGATTTGGTTCAACCAATAATTTTTAAGTACTATAAGGATATCTTAAACCTCGAACCCGATAGCTGGATTTTATACGCTGTTCATATACGCGAGGAGTATGAAGATTATCTGATGAGATGTGATCATATGCATACATTTATTCACTACGAATTTCCTGAAGAGGATTTACATATTCCGTACACGGAGTTTTTCGAAAAATTCCAAAAAATATGGGCGGAAAAGCTACACCTTCGCGGTAGCAGATACGATGATTAGGTATAGTATCGCAGGGGTGGTGCTGCAACCGTATCCCTAAAGGTTGGTTGTTCTTGGGTTTGAAATTTGTGCTTGTGCACGAGCTAAAGAATAGATAGTATGGCAACAGATGCAAAAAAAATGGTGGCAAATCTGCTATCGTTTTACGATTTTGATGGTCGAGTTATTGTTTCGGTAGGTGCTGGTGGTGGCCAGCTGATCGAGTACGGGCGTAATGCCCAAAAAGTGGTGGCGGTTGATTCGGATTTAGAGGCGTTGAGTAGGCTTCGTGATAACCTGCAGAAAGCCGAGCTGGCCGATCGTTTTGAGCTGGTTCATTCCGATTTTTGTCGTACAAATGTAACCGGCGATGCGGTGCTCTTTGAGTTTTGCCTACACGAGATGAGCAGCTCGAAGGCTGCCGTGGCACATGCACAGTGCTTGTGCCGGGATATTATTATTGCCGATCATTGGCTCGACTCGCCGTGGGCCTATTTGGTTTCGGAGGATGAAAAGGTTGCAGCCAGCTGGGCGGGAATCGATCCGATTCAATTTCGGAAGTTTCAGGTGTGTAGCGGCGTGCAGCTGTTTAGCGACTACGAGGAGCTGTACCAACGGGTAGCCGGACAGGGGGAGCAAACGGTAAAGCGGATCGAACCGTTTCGGGGACAAAAAAATATCTCCATTCCTATGACGTATGCCTTGGCATTGGTGTAGCAAGCCTACCATCTGCCTCGAATAGACGGGAGCGACGATTGATCGTCTATCATGCATCGGGTGGAATGCATTTCATTAACCTAAAAATAAGCAGCTATGAACGAAAATAAGGATCAAATTATACAGCTTACAGCGGAGCATATCCGGGCACGGCTTACCGGCGAGGGATCGGGGCACGACTGGTGGCATGTGTACCGGGTGTGGAAAACGGCAATTCATATTGGCACGCACGAGCGTGTGGATATGTTTGTGGTAGAGCTGGCCGCGCTGCTACACGACATTGCCGACTGGAAGTTCCATAACGGCGACGAGGCTATTGGGCCGCAGCTGGCGCGGGAGTGGCTCGAAGGGCTATCGGTAAACGAAAGTGTGGTTGCGCATGTTTGTACGATTATATCGGAAGTGTCGTTTAAGGGGGCTGGTGTTGCTACCCGTATGCAGACTGCCGAGGGTATGGTGGTGCAGGATGCCGATAGGCTCGATGCCATGGGTGCCATTGGTATCGCCCGGACATTTGCCTACGGCGGGAGTAAGGATCGCGAAATGTACAATCCGGAGTGTAAGCCCCAGCAGCACGACTCGTTCGAGCAGTACAAGAGTAGCACCGGGTCGACCATCAACCATTTTTACGAAAAGCTGCTGCTCCTAAAGGAGCTGATGAATACCCAAACGGCAAGGCAGCTTGCCGAAGGGCGGCATCGGGTGATGGAGGATTACCTGGAGTCGTTTTTTATGGAGTGGGAGGGCGCGCGTTGATGTAGCCGGTAGGTGGTAAATGGGTAGACCGGCAGCTGCTGTTGTGGATTGGTGATCGAAAATATAGCTATATTTAGTGGAGTGAATTTTTTTCCCATCAAAAAGCGAACGAGTATGTTTAATGATGACGACGAAGAAGAGGACGATTTCGTAATGGAGGGATACCAGCTTTGGCTAGAAGAAAATAAAATGGTGCTTCCCATAGGGTATCTGAATAGCGATGAGGGGGATTTGCGCAATCGCAACTTTTACTACAATGTATACCGGAAGGTGATGAAGGAGCTAACGCCTGCCTTGCGCCAGCTCATGGACGATGAGTACCGTCTTTTTTCGAAGGAGGTTCGCCCGCGGATACTGGTCGAGCTCAACCGTATTGCCGGACTATTTGGTCAGAACCTTCTTCTTGATGCATACAATCTGCTGTACATCGAGGAAATAGGGTTAAACCTTCGCGATATACATCCTGACTTTGAGCAGATGAAGGCGAAATTTGCCAGTCAAGGTAAGCCTCATTTTTTGGACGATTCGATTTTCGATCAGTTTCCTTGGAAGAGCGAGGAGCAGAGGCAAGATGCGGAAAGGGAACATCGGGAACGGGTACAGAAGGAGTTTGACGAGGAGCAGGAGCTGCGAAAGGAGTTTTACGATGTGGTGCAGCCTATACTGTTTAAGTACTACGGCGAGCTGCTGGATATGGAACCCGATAGCTGGGTGCTCTATGCCTCCTATATGGACAGGGAGTACGATGACTATAACGAAGAGTGCGATGCGATGTACTATTTTATTTACTACGGTTTTACAGAGGCGGATTTGGACCTTCCCGATTCGGAGTACTTCGTGCTGCTCAATCAGCGACGGGAGGAGCACATGCGACAACTTGACGAACGCAACGACTAGACATGTTCGGATGGGATAGCGGTCCCATTTCGTACTAATCATAAAACCTATTCGGTATGTTTGACGATGATGACGACGACGACGATGAGCTAGACATGAGCGATTTTGAACGGTGGTTCGACGATCATGTTTTCTACTTTCCGGTAACACTTCGAACAGGTGGCTACAACAGCCTGAATATAGAGATGTTCTACCGTCACGTGTATACCAACATCAAAAAGGAGCTGATACCTGTCATCCGCCGGCTGATGGGCGAGCAGTATCCCACTATTTTGAACGAAAAGCGTCCGGCGGTTCTTGCCGAAATTACGAGAAAGGTCGAATCGATTGGGTGGAGGCTTATCTTCTCGCTTTTCGAGCTGGTGTACGACGAGCAAATGGGGGTAAACCTTCGCGAGAAGTACCCCGACTTTGATGACTGGGTCGTTTTTTACGGACGGAGAGATACACCTTCGTTTATGGATCCGACGTTCTTTGACCAGTTTCCCTGGCTGTCTGATGAGCAGAAGCTGGTGATGATTGAGGAGGACAGGGTGGAGTCGCAGGAGGTGTTTGACTGGCGAGATGGGCGTATGCAGGCCTTTTACGATGTGGTGCAGCCTATTTTGTTTCGCTACTACAAGCCTCTGCTGGAGCTGTCGGCCGATGGGTGGATTATTTATGCCGTTTGGATTCGCGAGGAGTACGAGAGCTACGTGTTTCGTTTTGACTATCTGGAGACTTTTATTGAATACAATTTTGAAGAGGAGGATCTGGATCTGCCCTACGATAAGTTTAGGGAAAAGCTGCGTGCAAAGCAGCAAGAGGAGTGGACCTTGCGCAATATCGAATCGAGTAGCACCGAGTAGCGGAGCTCGATGGGCAACCGTCCCTCTTTGGATTGGGGGACGCTGAACTTGATGGAGGCTGCTGCCAGCAAATCGTGCCTAGCGGATTTTACTTTTTGTCCAGTTCCCTGTTCTGGGAAGGCTGCTACCTTGTCTTTTTCTTCATTTTCATGTGTTCTAGGTGTCCATACCATTCAACATTGCGCCAAGAAGTGGACTCATCCATTAACTTTCCGACAGGTTTTTAACGTACGTTGTTGGAAGGGGGTAATATTATTGCGATATTGTGGCCATTAAATTTGGTAGAAGTGCTGATAAGGTATCGGTTTACATGTGTTTAAAGAGGCTGGTTGGATATTCTACTATTAAAATCGATAATTTATGAAGCTAAATGTTGTTGAAATTGTACAGAGGAGGATATATCTTAGACGAATGCTCCTTGGGTTAACCATTCTATTTCCCTTTGTTGCCATTGGATGTAAGTTTTTAGTTGGGATTAAATTCCGGCTGGATGTGGTTTTATACCCATTTTTTGTGATGGTGGTGCTGTACGTTTGCTCGATATATTTTTATAAGGTGTACCGCATTATTGGAAGTGTAATTTTTAGCGACGACTACCTGACAATTGATGTACCCAAAGTGGAGCCCGTTAAACGGGTTGCGTATGCCGGTATCGGACAGCTGGTGTTTAGCTTTAGCGATAGCAAGGATGATTTTAATGGCGTTTCGTTAAAGCCAACTACGGGCATTAATAACTACGTTATTATTGACGATGAGCGGCTGCATGTTTTGGTAGAGAGCAGTCAGGATCAGTTTACCATAGAGTACTACTTTGGGCTGTTGGCTAAACGGGGGATTAATGCTACGGTTGTTCAGGCACCGTAGGGGGCATCATTCTTATAAAATTTTTTGGGGGCATTCACTTATTTGGGGTGTCTGCATATTAGGGGCATCCACGTAGGGATGCCCCTACTTTTTTAC
>CAXYUU010000082.1:0-10559 GCA_964292015.1 uncultured Acetobacteroides sp. | reverse complement strand
GGCTATCGAGGAGATTATGGCGATGGACAACCTCACCTTTATTAACGGTTTCGATAGTACGATGTCGCGCCCCGAGCGGATGGTGCTACGCCGCAGCGCGCTCATGAGCGACCTGTTTTTGGCCGGAGCCAACGCCATGACCGTAAAAGGACAGCTGGTGTGGCTCGATATGATTGGCAACCGCATTGCGCCCATAAGTTTTGGTCCCAAAACGGTGATCATTGTTGTAGGGCGCAATAAGCTAACCGCTACAATCGACGAGGCCATGAGCCGTATTCGCAGCTACGCCGCCCCGCTCAACGCCATTAAGCATACCGACTTTAAAACACCTTGCCAAACCACCGCCACCTGTGTCGACTGCGCCAGCCCCGACCGTATCTGCAATTCGTGGTTGATTATGGAAAAGTCGTTTCCCGCAAAAAGGGTAAAGCTGATTTTAGTGGATAAAGATTTGGGTTTATAATAACATAGTTTGGCTTTTCTTCGTATTAGATGGTGTGCGTGAAGTTTTATGCTCTTGAAACCTTGTGTTTTATGCCTTACTTTTGCTTATCGCAATTTTTAAATAGGAAGAGCCATGTCGTTACCATCAACCGTATTTGTACAGCTCGCAAAGGATGCCATCGCCGCCGCCTTTAGTAGTGGAACTCTCGAACCATCACCATCGCACGAGCTGGCCTGTCGAGCCGCGTGCTTTGTGTCGCTACATACTTCCGATGGTTCGCTACGCGGATGTATCGGAACGATTGAACCTCGCAAGCCATCGCTCTACGAGGAGATTAAGACCAACGCCATTTCGGCAGCCTTCCACGATCCACGATTCTCGCCACTTCGGGAGGAGGAGCTCGACGACCTGGAGATTTCGGTAGACATTCTTCATAAACCCGAAGTGGTGGCATCGGAGAGCGAGCTCGATCCGGATATTTACGGCGTGATAGTCGAGAGTGGGCATAAGCGTGGGGTGCTACTACCCAACCTTCCCTCCATTACCGACATCGACGAGCAGCTTAGCGTTGCAAAGCACAAGGCAGGCATACACCCAACCGAAAAGGTGACGATTTACCGGTTTATGGTGGATAGATATTATTGAGATATGAGATGTGAGATATGAGATGTGAGAAGGTGGGAAGGGAGTGAGTAAGGAATCTAACATCTAACATTTCGCATCTAACATTTCGCATCTCAAATCTCACATCGCAAATCTCAAATCTAATATGGAGGCACGATTTTACTCAACAATCGATGGTCAGGTTCACTGCAGCCTTTGTCCGCATCGGTGCCATATCGCCGAAGGCAGGAAGGGGATTTGCCAGGTACGCCAAAATGATGGGGGTAAGCTCTACAGCCTAAACTATGGCGTGGTGGCAGCAATGGCGCTCGACCCGATCGAGAAAAAGCCGCTGTACCATTTCCATCCGGGGTCAACGATCCTTTCTATCGGAAGCATTGGCTGTAACTTTCGATGTCTCTTTTGCCAAAATCACACCATCGCGCAGGTTAACGATACGGTATGGCACAAGCCATTTCCAACGGTATCGCCACAGGTAGTTCTAGAAAAAGCAATGGAGGCCGTTGCCGAAAAGAATATTGGCGTTGCCTACACCTACAACGAGCCTACGGTATGGTACGAGTATATGTATAACCTTGCGGGGCTGGTAAAGGATGCCGGGCTCAAGAATGTGATGGTTTCGAATGGCTACATCGAGGCGGTTCCGTTGGACAACCTCATTCCGCTTATCGACGCTTTTAACATCGACCTAAAAGGATACTCCAACTCGTTCTACCGGCGGATGCTCGGTGGAACCATAGAGCCGGTAAAGCATACGCTCAAGGCGATTGTTGAGGCAGGGAAGCATCTGGAGATTACCTACCTTGTTATCCCTCACGAAAACGATAACACCTTGCGGTTTCGCGAGGTGGTGTGCTGGATATCGGAGGTGCTAAGCCCTAAAACGGTGCTTCATATCAACCGTTACTTTCCCAACCATTTGCTCGATATACCGCCAACTCCAATTAAATCGTTGCTCGAACTTTATGACATCGCCAAGGAGCAGCTGAACAACGTGTATGTGGGTAATACGGGTTTGGCAGAGCATAATAACACCTACTGTGCCAAATGTGGTACGTTGGTGGTGGAGCGCCATGGCATGCAGGGTAGTCCCATTGGGCTAACCTCCGACGGAAAGTGTACCGGATGTCAAAATCAGGTAATGTAACAGATGGGGTGGGGAACATCGTTACGAGGTAGATGAAGTGTATTCGAAGATCTTCGTCCGTTGGTAGATCTTGTCGAAGGCAGTATATGGAGGGTGTCGATCGGATAGGTTTGAATAGATCGGCATCCGGAGCGCTTAAGGATCAGTAGTCGCTAATCAGTTAAAATGAGGTACAATGCCAACTAGAGTAAACTATGCAGAAGGTCGATTCTACTCCGAGAAACGTGCGGATATTGAAGCGATGTTTGAGTACGAGGTAGCTTCACAAAAGGCGAAGATACGGTACGAGCTGGGCAAGCATGCAATAGTTGGCGGTGTTGTTCCGCATGCCGGACACGTATTCTGCGCACGTCAGGCGGTACACTTTTTCGAGATTGTCCGTGCAAGCCAGCAGCATTTCGACACCGTTGTGCTGGTAGCCCCCAACCATACCGGCTTGGGTAGCCCCATGTCGCTCGATAGCCACGCCAAATGGCAGTCGCCGTTTGGAACCATCGATCTAGATATGGAGCTGGCAAGCAAGCTCGACTTGCCCTTTAACGACGAGGCACAGCGTTTCGAGCACTCGGCCGAGGTTATTGTGCCATTTATACAGTACTTTTTGGGGAGTGACGTTAAGCTGCTACCCGTAAACATGCTGGAGCAGAACTTTCAAAATGCGTCGAAGCTGGCTGAGGAGGTAATGCTAGCCGCCGATGAGCTTAAGCGCAAGGTCTTGATCATTGCGTCGTCCGATTTTACCCACTACAAGAATCCGAAGGTGGGCTACGACTTCGATAGCCATGCGCTGGAGCCACTGCTGCTGTTTGATCTGCACGAGTTCGAGCACCGCATCCACAGCTTAAAGATGTCGATTTGCGGATTTGGCCCTATCATGACCCTGCTTGCATTTGCCAAGCTGGTAAGCCCACATACCAAGGTAGAGGTGCTGAAGCGTGGCCATTCGGGCGAGGTGTATCCGGCTCTGGAGGTGGTCGACTACGTGTCGATGCTGGCGTACCACTTGTAAAGCAGTTCGATGAAGTTATTTCAGAAGTTAACGAATGGTGAAGTTAGAGAAGTTAAACGGAAATAATCGGAAGTTAAACGGAATGGTTTTGAAGACAAAGACGTTAAGCTGGAGTTAGACGAAGTTATTTCAGAAGTTAGTCCTCGCGATTTGACAATCGGACAATTAGTGAATAACTTGAAAGAGTTATGTGATAGATGAAGTTAGATAAGTCATAGATACAATGTCATCTCCCATCTCACATCTCCCATCTCACATCTCCCATCTCACGTCTCATATCTAACATCTCATATCTAACATCTCATATCTAACATCTCATATCTAACCTCTCACCTCTCATATCCAAAATCTAAATCAAACGCTATCTTTGTAAAAAAAATTATTGGTCATGATCCAAATTGATAACGTTATCTTTAGCTTGAATGTATTTGAAAAGAAATTCTGTTGCGACCTGCCCAAGTGTCATGGCCAATGCTGCGTAACTGGCGAGTCGGGTGCTCCTGTTGATAGCAAGGAAATTGCCCATATGGAGAGCGAGTACGAAAATTGGAAGCCGTACATGAGACCCGAAGGTATTGCAGCGGTTGAGCTTCAGGCGGTTGTTGTAAAGGATATAGAAGAGGAGTGGACTACTCCGTTGGTTAACGGTGGCGAATGTGCCTACACCTATACCGATAACGGCACTACGCTATGCGCTATCGAAAAGGCCTTTGCCGATGGCAAAACAACCTTTCGCAAGCCGGTATCGTGCCATCTGTACCCCATCAGAATAAAAAACTTTTCGAACGGCCTGGTTGGTGTAAACTACGACGTGTGGGACATTTGTGGTGCCGCTCGTATTTTGGGAACCACTCTTGGATTGCCCGTATACCAGTTTTTGAAGGAGCCGCTGATCCGTAAATTTGGCGAAGAGTTTTACGGAAAGGTTGAAGAAGCAGCTAAAATGCTCGAGTTAGAAAGAGAAGAGGAGTAGGAAACCTTACACTTTTGAAGAGTCTCGACATTTTTAATTATAATTCTTAAAAAGATCCCCCAGTTAGCGGGGATTTTTTATTTTAGGGACATAAATAAACGTACAGAAATGAGTAGCATAAAAACGTATATCGAGGAGAACAAGGACCGCATCCTTGACGAGCTCTTTGGCCTTATTCGCATCCCATCAATATCATCAGAGTCAGCGCACAAGGATGATATGGTTAAGGCTGCCGAATACATCAAGCAGGCTATATTAAACGCAGGAGCCGATAGGGCAGAGGTTATTCCTTCGAAGGGAAACCCTGTTGTTTTTGGAGAAAAGATTGTCGATCCAGCCGCTCCTACCGTGTTAATTTACGCCCACTACGACGTAATGCCGGTTGATCCTATCGAATTATGGACCAGCAACCCCTTCGAACCCGAAATTCGCGACGGTAAAATCTGCGCACGTGGCGCCAACGACGACAAGGGGCAAATGTTTATGCAGGTAAAGGCTTTCGAATACCTGGTAAAGACGGGTCAGCTGAAGACCAATGTTAAGTTTATGATCGAGGGTGAGGAGGAAATTGGTTCGCCAAGTCTCGAAGAGTGGGCGACTAAGCATAAAGACCTCGTTGCCGCCGACGTAATTCTGGTATCGGATACCGGAATGATTGGCGAAAACGTACCAACCATTACCCAAGGGCTTCGCGGCCTGTCGTACATGGAGGTAGAGGTAACCGGACCAAACCGCGACCTGCATTCGGGTATCTTTGGTGGTGCGGTGGCCAACCCAATCAACGTACTTGCCAAAATGATTGCCTCGTGCATCGACGATAATAACCATATCACCATCCCCGGCTTCTACGACTCCGTTCTAGAGGTATCAGCCGAAGATCGCGCCATGTTGGCAAAAGCCCCTTTCAACCTCGACGACTACAAGAAGTCGCTTGATGTGGAAGAGGTACAGGGCGAGGTTGGCTTTTCGACCAACGAGCGCATCGGCATTCGCCCTTCGCTCGACGTAAACGGTATTTGGGGTGGCTACACCGGCGAAGGATCAAAAACGGTAACCCCATCTAAGGCGTTTGCCAAGATCTCCATGCGCTTGGTGCCTAACCAAGACTACCATACCATCTCAAACCTATTTAAGGCGCACTTTGAAGCTATCGCCCCCACGAGCGCAAAGGTAAATGTGGTGGCCCATCATGGTGGCTACCCCTATGTATCGCCATCCGACCATCCTGGCTACCGTGCCGCCTCTCAGGCATTCGTTGATGTGTACGGCGAGCTACCTATTCCGCTTCGTAGCGGGGGAAGTATTCCCATTGTTGCCACCTTCGAGAAGGTACTTGGCCTAAAATCGATCCTTATGGGATTCGGCTTGGAGTCCGATGGCATCCACTCGCCAAACGAAAGCTTCTCGCTTAACCGTTTCTTTAAGGGAATCGAAACCATTTCGCACTTCTACGGTCACTATAACGACGAGATGAAGAAGTAGGCATTCGCATCGATATATACAGGAGGCTGTCCATTATTGGGCGGCCTTTTTGTTTTTTTGTCCTTGCGGGGTAGTCTCGTAAGGTAAAAGACGACACAGCCCATACACGGACAGCTTAGAAATACGCTTCGCTTAAATAGCTGCCCTGCTCGACGCTGCTTGGGGAGAGAGGCGGTACAGGCGCTTCCCGGTAAGTAGCCCATCGGCTTCTGAAGCCGGTTGGCTCGCTCTCCCACGTCGGGAGACTGCCAAAATGACAAAAGGTAGGCTCTCCGGGCTCGGGAGAACGCCAAAATGGTGTAAGTGGTCCTCTCCGGGAGCGGGAGAACGATAAAATGGTGAAAGGGGGTCTCTCCCGCGTCGGGAGACTGCCAAAATGACAAAGGGTAGGCTCTCCGGGCTCGGGAGAACGCCAAAATGGTGTAAGGGGGTCTCTCCGGGAGCGGGAGAACGATAAAATGGTGTAAGGGGGTCTCTCCGGGGTCGGGAGAACGCCAAAATGATGAAAGGGAGGCTCTCCCGCCTCGGGAGAGCGGCAAAAGGAGAATTGCATTGCCCTCCCCGGCTGGTAGAGTGGTAAACGTGAGCTAAAAAGGCCCAAGGAATAAGGGGGCGCGGTTAAAATATAACGATGAGCATTGCTTGTCGTCCTTTCGCAGATCCAACGGGTGGTTTTTGCAGCTGCTGTTGCACTAAGTTGGATTCAACAGGTGGTTTTTGCAGCTGCTGTCGAACAGTATCCTTTGGATGAGAGGGAATGTAGTAGGGGCAAGCAAGTTTAGGTGTTTTGGGGTGAACAGTACGGCAAGCAGCTGCGACAGCTTGCCGTTTGCTACTTTTTGTGCATCGGGAGCGGGGCTATCTCTTCTTCCAGCTATCAACAAGATGACGGATGGCAAGCCGAGGATGGGTGAGCTGCATTCGAGGGGCGGCAAAGCGCATCATCTTGCGTAAGTAATACAGATGGCCTAAAGCGTTCCTTGAGGCGCATGACCCTTTTCTCCATCAGCTCGTAAGAGATAATGGCGGTTACGAAGGTGAGCGGGATGTTGTAGGGGAGGTTGTGCAACCATATTTTAGGTAAAAAGGTCTGTCCACTTCTCACGAAGAAGCCCTGCCAAATGTAAAGCCCGTAAGAGATAAGTCCTATGTATCGAATCGGCTTGAACTCTAGAAACTTTACGATAATGCTTTGCTGGTTGCAGCATATCCAAATTAGGCTGAGCGCTACACCTGATGAGAATGCCAGGGAAATAGTTGGAGTTAGGTTTCCGATGAGGTAAAGTGGCGATAGCAGTACTATCAGCGTTACCAAACCGGCTCGCTTTTGGGTAAAAAGTTGGCTTACGGCGCTGTTATTATTGGTGTAAATTAGTGCAGCTACGCATCCTAAAATGATGGGGCCGATTGCAGGGATGGTCCATTTTTTAATGAAGAAAATCTGATCGAGCAGATAGCACTTGCCGTTAATCGTGGTTGTAATGGTTGGCAATACGAAGATGCTACATGCGCATAGGAGTATGGTGCTTGTCGCTAAAAGATATTTGGTTCTATCGCGAAAGAACTTTATGATGAAGGGCCAGGTGAGGTAGAACTGCTCCTCGACGGCAAGCGACCAGGTGTGACTCAGCTCCGCGGAGTAGAACAACTTTGCCTTTGGGATGAAGTTGTACAGGTAGGTAATCGATACGGCAAGCCCTAGGTATGTTTCGCGGATGTACCCCAGCGACATAAAGGCGGCAATGGCAATAAAGAAGGGGATGATGGGCGGCAGTAGCCTTAGAAATCGCCGGATAAAAAAGTACTTGATGTTAATGCGTCCGGTACTTTTTTTTTCGTGAAGTAGGAGCGAGGTTATCAGAAACCCGCTTAGGGTAAAGAAGATGTTTACGCCAGCACCTCCAGAGAAAAGGTACGATACGTTGTGCTGCACGTATGGATGAAAGGTTGACAAGCTTAGAATTTGTGCATGTCCGATGATTACAAATAGTATTGAAAAGCATCTTAGGCCATCGAATCCTTTGGTTCTTTGCATATGGTGTTTTTCCTTACCATACGGAGGATATTCATAAAATGCTGCATTAGGATGTAGCTAATGTGGGTTAAGATGAAAGAGGGGGGGAGCGTGTGGCTGTCTCTTGGTTTACGGAAGCTTTTTGCTATTTCTTGTTTCGCCAGCTATCAACAAGATGGCGTATGGCAAGCCAAGGATGGGTGAGCAGCATTCGAGGGCCGGCAAAGCGCATCACTTCGCGTACGTGCTGGCGCATGTTGGGCTTGTAGCAGTGTACCGTACACTTGGCGCAGACGGGTTTGCTAGAGCCAAATTTACATTTGTCGACCCGTTGTAGTGCGTAGGCGTTTAACTCGGCGCAGCTGTTGCAAAGGCTACTCGTAGTGCCATGATGCTTGCGGCAGTACATGGTAACCATTAGCGATATGGTGTGCTTTTCGCGGTCGAGGTTCATAAGGGTAGGTGGTGTTTGTCGTGTAGTAACGGTAAAAGGTGCGACTCCGCGCACCTTTCCCATCACGTACCTAATATCTAAAATCTAATGCCTGAAATCTTACACATATCTAATGTCCGAAATCTTACATCTCACATCTCACGTCTCATATCTAGCATCTCACGTCTAAAAATCCTACAGCCCCTTCTCCTTTAGCAGGATGTCCATCTCGTCGCGAACCTCCTTGGCTGCTGCGGCTGCTGCTGCGGCAAACTGTTCGGTAGTGTCGGCGTAGATGATGGCGCGCGAGCTGTTTACCAGCAGTCCGCACTGTGCGTTCATACCGTGCTTGGCCACCTCGCTCAGGCTGCCACCCTGCGCACCAACTCCGGGTACCAGTAGAAAGTGGTTGGGTATTAGCTGTCGAACATCGCCCAGCATCTCGGCCTTGGTGGCACCCACCACGTACATAATATTGTCGGTGGTTCCCCACTTAGCCGATGTGGTAATTACATCTTCGTATATCTTTTTGCCGTTGGCCGCATCGGTTAGCAGCTGAAAATCGGCAGCCGACTTGTTGGAGGTTAGCGCAAGAATAACGCTCCACCGGCCTTCGTACTTTAGGAACGGGGTAACGGTATCGCTGCCCATGTAGGGGGCAAGGGTAACCGCGTCGAAGTCGAACCCTTCGAAAAACGCCTTGGCGTACATTTCGGAGGTGTTGCCGATATCGCCACGTTTGGCATCGGCAATAATAAATTGCGAAGGGTAGTTGGTGCGGATGTACTTAACGGTTTTCTCCAAGCTAATCCACCCGGCAACGCCCAACGACTCGTAGAACGCCAGGTTGGGCTTGTAGCTAACGGCGTACTCGGCGGTAGCATCTACAATGGCCTTGTTGAACTCAAAGATGGGATCTTCGGAGGTGAGCAGGTGCTGTGGTATCTTGGTGATATCGCTGTCGAGCCCCACGCAAAGGAAGCTACGCTTGGCTTGTATCTGTTCGAAAAGCTGCTGTGCGGTCATGGTTGGTTGTGTTGATATAACAAGAGCGGACAAGTAGCCCGCTCTGTTGAATATGTTAGTTCAATTCTGTTTCCTTCAAACGTTCCGAATTTTCGGCAAACTGTAGCTTGTCGATCAAATCCTGAATTTCACCATCCATAAATACCGGAAGGTTGTATACCGTGTAGTTGATACGGTGATCGGTAATACGGCCTTGTGGGTAGTTGTAGGTGCGGATCTTGGCCGAACGGTCGCCCGACGACACCATGGTTTTACGCTGTTTCGAGATGGCATCCATGTGCTTTTGGTACTCCATGTTGTAGATACGGGTACGAAGCTCGTTAAACGCCTTGTCGAAGTTCTTGAGCTGCGACTTCTCATCCTGACACTGTACCACAATACCCGATGGAATGTGGGTAAGGCGTACGGCCGAGTAGGTGGTGTTTACCGATTGACCTCCAGGACCAGAAGAGCAGTAGGTATCCTTACGGATGTCGTTCATGCTAACCTGTACGTCGAACTCGTCGGCTTCGGGAAGCACGGCAACCGTTGCTGCCGATGTGTGCACGCGACCTTGAGTTTCGGTTTGGGGAACCCGCTGTACGCGGTGAACGCCCGACTCGTACTTCAGGGTGCCGTAAACCTTATTGCCCGATACCTTGATTACAACCTCCTTGTAGCCACCAGAGGTGCCTTCGGAGAAGCTGGTAACCTCGGTACGCCAGCCCTTCTTTTCGAAGTACTTGCAGTACATACGGTATAGGTCGCCAGCAAAAATAGCTGCCTCATCACCGCCTGTACCACCACGTATTTCTACGATGGCGTTACGGTCGTCTTGAGGATCAGCAGGGATAAGCATGAACTTGATATTTGCTTCAATTTCCTCCATTTCCTTCTCAAGGCCGTCGATTTCCATCTTGGCCATGTCGCGCATCTCCTCGTCCTTTTCGTTGGCTATAATATCTTTCGAAAATTCGAGGTTGCTGACAACATATTTATATCGTTCGTATGCAGCTACAATGGGTTCTAGCTCGCGGTACTCCTTGTTCAGGGCCACGTACTTTTTCATATCGGAGATTATGTCGGGATCGGTAATTTTTTGACCTACCTCCTCAAACTTAATCTTGAAAAACTCCAATTTGCTTAAAAATGAGTTCTCTGACATAGCGATTTTCCTTCTAAAATTGGTTGCAAATTTACAAAATTCCTTCAAATAGCCGAACTAATTGAATAATTTAGTATTCGTTGATAGTTTCAGGGGGTTCTGCCGGCAATTTATGGGTTAAACTGCCAGTGTCTCTTTAAAATGTAGGTTGCTGATCCTGTCGATGTAGGAGCAGGGTGGGCTCGATCCTAAATGTTCGATACAAAAAAAGACCTCTCTTTCGAAAGGTCTTTCGTCTAATTCTATTTAGGAGGGAAATGCT
>CAXYUU010000081.1:0-10574 GCA_964292015.1 uncultured Acetobacteroides sp. | reverse complement strand
GCATCTTACCATCGTTCATGGTATCGCCGTATGGCTTAATATTTTTAAGGTCGAGCGTTTTATCGAATTCGCCTGCCTCCATTGAGTATAATCCTCCGCTCATGCTAGTTCCTGTTCTTCATTAGTTCAATAAATGGGTTGATGTAGTTGCTGCCCTTTTCGGCAACACCGCTTAGCCCTTTTCCTCCGTTCTTTGGACGTTTCACGTTGGCAAATAGCCCCTTTTCCAGTGCGGTAAATAGGCCTTCCTTGTCGAGTGTTTCGAGCAGGTGTACCGCCTCGGCAAGTACCTGTTGTGCTCGCTTGCGGATAATGCCATCCTGCTTAAACTCCATCTCATCGCCAATATTTTTCATGTTGTTGAAGATGTACTTGGCATTTTCGATGGCTAGGTAGCGATCCGACATGAAGGGGGTGTGAACCGCTTCGGTAATCATACCGAGGAGCTGAATTCCTTGTCCCGTCCATATTGATATTTGGTTGAACAGCGCATCCTGAATTTGACCTTTAAACACGTTACCGGTCATAAACTTGGTGGGTGGCATGTACTTTAGAGGTGCCTTGGGGAATATATCACGGGTCATCTGCGCCTGAGCAAGCTCGTACAGGAATCCGTTTTCGAGGTCGGGGGTCATTTCGAAGGCGTGTCCTAGTCCCATCTGCTCTTCGGGTAGTCCGGCAAGTAGCGCCAGCTGCTCGTTAACCAGGTCGGATGCCAAAACGGTATGCGCCTCGTCGAATGCATCGGCGGTGGTTAGGTAGTTGTCCTCGCCCGTATTGATGATTACCCCGGCATAGCCGTTGATAACCCTTGAAAAGTACTGGTCGACAAGGGTACGCTGCATGTTGATGTCGCGGAACAGGATGCCGTAAAGTGCATCGTTAAGCATTACATCGAGTCCTTCGAGTGCGCCCATGGCGGCAATCTCGGGCATGCATAGTCCCGAGCAGTAGTTGCACAGGCGGATGTAACGGCCAACCTCTTCGCCTACCTTATCCAGAGCCGTACGCATGATGCGGAAGTTCTCCTGGGTGGCGAACGTGCCTCCAAAACCTTCGGTAGTTGCACCGTAAGGAACATAGTCGAGTAGACTTTGACCGGTGGTACGAATTACCGCAATAATATCGGCACCTTGGCGGGCGGCGGCTTCGGCCTGCACCACATCCTCGTAAATATTACCGGTGGCAACAATTACGTAGATGTAGGGTTTGCTACCCTCACCAATGGTGTTCAGGTAGTTTTCGCGGCGAGTGCGGCGCGCCTTAATTTTGTTGATGGCGGTGTTGATGTGCGGTTCGAGCACCTGGTTTATCTCTCCCTTTTGGTGGATAGGTAAGGTGGCGATGTCGAGCTTGCCAGCGGCAATTTGTTCGGCAATTTGCTGTGGCGACAATCCAGTCTCCACAATCGCGTTACCGATAAAAAAGAGTACGCCTTCGCTTAGTACACCCTTGTCCTTAAGCTCGTCAACTACGATGTTGGGGAGTGGTACTCCATTTTCGTCGATGTTGTCGATACCTAAAAGGCGGCAGAGGGTACGCTCAACGGCAACCGTGGTGTAACCCTCCACAAACTGCTGCACGTCGTCGGCAATTTTCTTTGCCACACCCTTAGCATAGCTAATTGAGTTGTGGTCGAGTCCTAACTTGCTAATTTGTGTCATTTCACTTTATAGTTTAAGAAGTATCAAGTATCAAGATTCAAGTATCACGACTTTGCTGTGTTAGTTCTTTGACTCTTGGTTCTTCTTTAGACTTCCTTCTTGTTCTGTAATTGTTTTCTTGTAATCAAATGTAACCCCTTTTTATCCTCCTCTTCCCGTTTGAGTGAGGTAGGTTTCCAAGAGGTGTTTACTGTGCTATCTTTTCCTGTTACTGTCTTTCACCCATCTCCCTTCGTGCCATTTCCACCAGCTGGTTATCTACTCCCAGTAGGCTGGCTATTCGAAGTGCTTCCTGAGGTACAATACCGCTATCATCGTCTACCAACGAGTAGTCGATGTAATCGCTTAGGTTATCTTTGTTAACCGTCTCGCTGATGTTTTCGGCAAAACCCTTCACGCGAAGCTTGCGACACTTTGAGCGAACCCCGCTGTAGTGCGTGGTGATAATACCACGAACGCCAACCTCGTTAAGCAGGTTGGCGGTAGCGCTAACTATTGCCTTTCCTTCTGTAGGATTGGTGGTTCGAGCCAGCTCGTCGATTAGTACGAGCAGTTTTTTCTCCGACTTAGCGGTGGTAACTATTTGGCTTATTTTAAGTATCTCAGATGCGAAGGCCGATAACCCTTTTAGCTCCGACTGGTCATCACCAATGCTGGTCATGATTTTACTTACCAAACAGATGTCGGCTTTTTGTGCCGGAATAAAAAAACCAAGCTGGCACAGGTATTGGCTTAGCGCAACGGTTTTGAGTAGAACCGTTTTACCTGCCATGTTAGCACCGGTAATTAGGCTAATGCTACAGTCTAAAGCGATGTCTACAGGTTGGTAGCGTTTACCTTGCTGCGATAAAATATCTTTTAGCTGCGGATTGAAGATGCCCTGATAGCAGGTAACCTCATCGGATATGGTAGGCATTACCAGCTGCATTGCTTTAGCCTGTACTGCCTTGGCCAGTATGATGTCGAGTTTGCCGGTATTCTCTAACGATTTGCGAAGGGTTGCAGCCTGAGCCGATAGCTCCTTCGAAAGTCTCTCGCGAATGGTATCTTCTAATGCGTTAGACTGATCGAGTAGGGGGCTGCTATCGCCAGCCTCCGGCTGATTTTTAAGCTGCTTACGGATATTCGCCAGCTCGGTAGAGTACGAGTCGTAGATGTAGAAGGAGGGGAGGGGGTTGCCATGGGGGACGAGTAGGGAAGCTATCCTTTCGAGATTAGGCAGCCCGATAGGGGCGATGTTGCTACTGGTGGCCAACTCGCGAATTTCGTCGGCGAAAAGAGCAAAGTGTTTAACCTCGAACAGCTCGATATCGTCGAGATTTTGCCCACGTTCTAAGTTTTTAATGGTACCCTTAATATCCCTGAGCTGCGCCAGCTTAGACTGGATTTTCGTTACGGCAGCAAGGGTGGTGGCGTCATCAAGTAACGAGTACACCTGTTGTATATACGTGAGTTCGCGTACGACATCTGACTTAGAGGTCATAAACTCGGTAGCAAGCAGCAGCCGACGTCCAACGCTCGATTGTATATCAAGGCGGTTGACCATAAAGCGTAGCCCGCTAACTTCTTCTATGACATTTTTTAGCTGCATTTCAAATTCTTCTTACATCGTACACTGGAATCTGTAGCGCTTGCTCCATCTCACGTCTAAGAACCTCCGAGTCGAGCACGAAGCCTTCGGGTGAGGTGGGGTTAATGCAAACCGCAATTAGCTCCGTTTTTTGTAGCACCTTAATGGTACCCCCTTTTTTTATAAAGGTATGGTAAACATTGGGCGTTGCAAAAATGCGGGTAAAATCGCGTGCTATTAGCGTTATCTCCTTTATATTTTTCTGGCTCTTCAGGTGGCTTAACAGCTTATCGGTTATTGCTCCGGTAGCTACTATGGTTGTGCCAAATCGGAATAAATCTTCTGTAGCATTTTCGAGCATATAAGCTGATGCTATTCCAAGATCGTGTAGGTTACCTAGAGCATCTATAGCCCAAATTCCTTTTTCAATCCCCGAAAATTGCGCCTTAACAATTGGCTCAGCCTCCGTAATGTTGATTAAATCGAATAGGTATTTGGTTTGACGTACCAGCTGCGGGATATTGCCCGAAACGGCAGCTCCTGTTGCTAGTATCATCGCATCGGTAATGGCAGGCGAGGCAAGGCTTATTCGCGAAAGCGCCCCATCGACAATGGTTAGGTCGATGCCGTTTTGGCTCATCTTGTCAATCATCTGCTTTAATCCCGAGGTGTCGGGTGCTCCAGAAATTAGCACTTTACCCGACGATTTAGCCCTTGCGGTTACCAATCTTCCGAGCGAGGTGGAGCGGGTGCTCACATCGAGTATTTCAGAAATCAACCGCTTCTGCTTGTAGTGCTTCTCGGTGGTAACGAATACCATTCCTTCGTAAACGGTAACCTCAGGTTTTGGTGTTTGGCATACCTGGTCGCGAGTTTCACCATCGATCCCGATAGAGGTAAGCGCCACTTTTACCTTACACCCTTTTAGCCTAGTGAGGACATAGTTAAGACACTCGGTTTTTCCCGTGTTCTTCTCCAATCCTACGATGGAGAGGCTTTTGTGCTTAAGTATGTCCTCAATAAAAGGCATTTTGGGGAAAAGGTGATATTACTTATTTAAACTTACTTGTTATGGCGATTCTTACGGGCCAGATAGCTAGGCTCAATAGAGAGTCGGTCGCCACGTAGTAGCGAGGCAACACCTTCTACCTCGTCGTGATCGGTTTTTTTACACTCATCGCAGTGGCAAACGTCATCGTAGCTGCTTGGTTCGGTGTAGGTGGTAATCACCCCTTCGAAGTTACGAAGCACAACTTTATGAGGCGCCTGCGATATGACGTACTGAGGCATAACGGGTGTTTTACCACCGCCACCTGGTGCATCAACTACAAAGGTAGGTACGGCAAAACCAGTTGTATGACCACGAAGGCCTTCAATTATCTGTATGCCTTTTGATACCGGTGTGCGGAAGTGTTCTAACCCAATCGAAAGGTCGCACTGGTAGATGTAGTAAGGGCGTACGCGCATACGAACAAGGTCGTGCACGAGCTTCTTCATTACGTGAACGCAGTCGTTTACCCCGCGTAGCAGCACCGATTGGTTGCCCAATGGGAAACCGTTGTCGGCAAGCTTGCGACATGCCTCAGCCGACTCCTCGGTAATCTCGTTGGAGTGGTTAAAGTGGGTGTTAACCCAAATAGGGTGATATTTTTTGAGCATATTCACCAAGTTGTCGGTTATGCGCTGTGGAAGAACTACAGGAGTTCTGGTTCCAAGGCGGATAATCTCAACGTGTGGAATAGCACGTAGTCGTTTGATGATAGATTCTAGCTTCTCGTCGCTTATCAGTAGGGCATCTCCTCCCGAAAGTACCACGTCGCGAATCTGAGGGGTGTTGGCAATGTACTCTATACCCTTGGTGATGTTATCTTCTGGGGTCGAGCTGTCGTTTTGACCGGCAAAAGGGCGGCGAGTACAGTGGCGACAGTACATCGAGCACATGTCGGTAATTAGGAATAGCACGCGATCGGGATAACGGTGGGTTAATCCAGGAACGGGCGAGTCCTCATCTTCGTGTAGTGGGTCTAGCAGGTCGGCCTTAGCGGTGTGCATCTCTTCGACACCCGGTACTGCCTGACGGCGGATTGGATCGTAAGGATCATTCCAATCGATAAGCGATAAGTAGTAAGGCGTAATTGCCATTCTAAACTTTTCGAGCGATTTCTTGATTCCCTCTTCCTCTTCAGCCGAAAGTTTCACGTATTTTTTTAACTCTTCAAGAGTTTCGATGCGGTTTCTAACCTGCCATCTCCAGTCGTTCCACTGCTCGTCGGTAACTTCTGGGAATATCTCTACCCGTTTGCTTATTGACTTCATCTTAAACATATAGCTTACTAAACAGTTCCTTTACAGTTTCAGACTCTCTAATGATGTTGAGTGATAGCTCGGCATGACCCTTAGCGTATCCATTTCCAACTATTAGGTTGATATCCTTTCCAACGCCTTCGGCACCAAGTGCGGCTTTTGAAAAAGAGGTGGCCATCGAGAAGAAGTAAACTAACCCGTTGTCCTTTGTAATTAGTATGGATGTCATTTCGGTAGATGGTACGTTTACGTTATTGATGGTAACGTCGCAGCCTTCTCCGTTTGTTAATTCCATAACCTTATTGTACACATCCATGACGTTGGTGGCGTCGGCAACGATTACGTCGGTAGCCAGCTGTAGGTCGCGGATGCGCTGTGCATTTTCTTTTGAATACTCAATAACAATTACCTTTCCTGTAGGTCCGGTATTTTTCATAGCTTGGTAGCTACAGAGTACCCCCGATTTGCCTCCACCTCCAATAATACAAACGGTGTCGCCTTTTTTAACGAGACGTTCCGTTTGGGCAGGTGCACCGGCTACGTCGAGTACGGCAAGCGCCAACTTTTCGGGTATATCGTCGGGTAGTACAGCGTATAGGCCACTTTCGAAAAGAATTGCTTGCGCAATTACGTCAACTTGATCGTTATCGAAGTTGATGTTTTTTATTCTATCGATTTTTAGTGGGGTAAGCGATAGCGAAACCAGTGTTGCGATCGTGTCGCCAATTTTCAAGGATCTGTCCGGGAAGTTTGGTCCAATTTCTTTGACTTTACCAATGAGCATTCCGCCCGAACCCGTTACCGGATTCTGCATCTTTCCTCGCTCTTCTACAATGGAGAGAATCATCTCTTCCATCTGTTCAATATCGCCTTTGCAAGCTTTTTTAATTTGTGTAAAGCTGGCCGAATCGATGTTCAATGTTGATACATCAATTAGCAGCTCGTTGTCATAAATACTCATCGTATTATCAACCTTTAAAGCCGGTTGAGGTAACGTCCCTTGTGGTTCGATTACCCGATGAGTTCCATATTTGCATCCCTTCTTCATCCGTACAAATCCTCTACAATTGGTTATTTAAATCCGCACCTTTACTTATGCGTACATTTCAGTAAACACCTTACGAAGCTTCTCACTTTCGCGAAGCAGATCGAGTGTTATTTCAGCATGACCACGGGTGTAACCGTTTCCAACAATCATGGTAACATCGCTTCCCACGCCTTCTGCTCCAAGAGCGGCTTTGGTAAAGTTGGTGGCCATTGAAAAGAAGTACACGATTCCGGTATCCTTAGTACAAAGGATGCTGGTCATTTCAGTATCGTTGATATTTACGTTGTTAATGGTAATGTCGCACATCAAACCGTTGGTTATCTCCTCGATTTTCTCCAGAACGGCTACCGGTTGAGTGGCATCTGCAGAGAAAACATAGTCGCAAAAATCAAGTTCTTGCAGGCGCTTGGTGCTTTTTTCGCTATGGCATAGGCCAATTACCTTTCCGGTAACGCCGGCACGTTTTTTTGCCTCGTAGCAGCATAGCATACCTGATTTACCACCAGCACCGATAATTAGAACGGTGTCGCCTGGTTTTACCAATTTTGCTGTTTGAGCTGGTGCTCCTGCAACGTCTAATGCAGAAAGGGCAAGATTTTCGGGCATGTCGGCAGGAATCTTTGCGTAGATACCGCTTTCGAAAAGGATAGCCTTTCCTTCGATGTCAACTTGGTCGATATCCTTGCGAATAGCTTTAATCTTATCGATGCGAAGTGGGGTAAGCGATAGCGATACTAGGGTGGCAATTTTGTCGCCAACCTTAAGGTCGATTTTGCCAACAAGCGCATCGCCGATTTTTTCGACAATACCCAGAAGCATTCCACCCGATCCGGTTACTGGATTGCGGTGCTTGCCCTGCTTGGCAACAATATCAAGCATTATTTCGGCAATTTTCTTCTCGTCGCCACCTGCTTGCTCTTCAATTTGCGTGAAGCTTGCAGAGTCGATGTTTAACGTCTTGACATCAATTAGGATTTCGTTGTCGTAAATCTCATCCATATTGTTGTCAACCTTGTTGGCTGGTTGAGGAAGAACACCTTTAGGTTCAATTACTCTGTGCGTACCGTACTTATTTCCTTTTTTCATCTGTCTGTTTATTTATGTTCAAATGGAACTCGCCATGATAGTCATCTATACTTGAGAGAAATATTCCCTCATGGCTGGTTTCATAAGGAGTTCCTTTTGTTCTGTTTGTTTAGTTGTAGCTAGCTTTGGGTACTAAGGTCTACGTGTCTCAGTGTGGTTTATAAAGGTCGGCAAAAGCACTCGAAGTGCTAAGCTGTGGTTGGTATCCATCTCTTTACTTCTTCCGAAGGAGCAGGAGAGGTGACACGTCGAAATATCTAACAAAACTCAGCTCGGTAGGTCGCTAAGGCGATGTGCTACCTGTCAAAATTTTGCGAAGTCGGAGTGGCATTGGCATGTTGGTTACGGAAATTCCGTATTGCTTCAACATGCATCTGTCAACCGGCTATTCGGTTTCTGTTGCCTACTTGGTTAATCCTAAAATTCTGCGCGTTTCAGCAGGGGTTGCAATCTCGCGGCCAAGTTCTTTGGCCAAACGAACCACCTTTTCAACGAGCTCGCCATTCGATTTGGCAAGTACGCCTTTCGAAATGTAGACGTTATCTTCTAGGCCAACTCTTACGTTTCCACCATCGATAATAGCTGCGGCAGCTAACGAAAATTCGTAGCGTCCTACACCTGCAACGGTATAAGTTGCATCGGCAGGTAGGCTTTCGCGAAGAAAAATGAAGTCGCGTAGCTCGCCAGATATGCCACCGTTAACGCCCATTACAAGGTCGAAGTGCATTGGCGATTTGATGAACCCTTTTTTACCAAGGCGAAGGGCCATGTCGATCATGCTCTTATCGAATACTTCAAGCTCGGGTTTAATGCCCTGCTCAATCATTCGTGTTCCGAAGTACTTGATGGTGTTTTCGGTATTCATAAATACTTCATCGCCGCCGAAGTTGAGCGTACCACAGTCGAGTGTAGCCATTTCTGGCTTTAGCTCGGTTGGCTGTAGACGTTCATCATCGCTCATACCAACAGCACCACCGGTTGATGGTTGAAGTATGATTTCGGGGTACTTGGCTTTAATAGCGTCCATAACCACTCTAAAGCGCACCTTGTCCTGAGTAGGTTTGCCATCATCATATCTAACATGAAGATGGATGATGCTTGCACCTGCTTCGTAAGCTAGTCCTGCTTCGCGAACAAACTCCTCGATGGTGTAGGGAACTGCTGGATTCATCTCCTTAGTTACCTCTGCACCTGAAATGGCTGCGGTAATAATTAGCTTTTCCATGGGGGTACTTATTTTGAAATTCGTTGACTAGCTTTTGGAACAACGCAGGTGCCACTTGCGCGACATACCACGATTGGTTCGGCAAGAACATCGGCAGCCGATTCTGAAATGTCGGTGCGAGGAACAATAACCTTGCGAGCCTCGAAGGTCATCTTGCGCGAGGTGTTGCCAATTTGGGTAATTTCGCCAACTGCCTCGATATAGTCGCCTGCGAATACTGGTGCAATAAATTCCACCATGTCGTAAGCTTTAAATAGTCCTTCATCGCCATCGTTGCGAATGAGCAATTCTGTGGCTACATCGCCAAACAGCTGAAGCATTTTTGCTCCGTCAACCAAATTGCCACCGTAATGGGCATCGTGTGAGCTCATTCGAACTCTTATTATTGCCTGTTCCATAGTCGTATGTTTTTATTGTTAAGTATCAAGATACAAGTATCCAGATTGGTTTAGAATTTCGTTTGAAGACGTTTAGGCAAGCTTACCTTGCTTTGTGAATTTTCTTACTCTCGTTTCTACCTCTTTTAGCCCCCTTATACTAAGGGGGCTAAAAGAGGATTGACGATGTGCTTTCTTTTTGGTTTTGCTATTTTTTCAACGTTGTCTGCCTGCTGAAATATCGTTATTTAACGATGTAGTCTACAAAAATAGACGGCGTTTTTACCTCTTCAGGTTTTAGGGTGCCTGTTTCGACCATCTCTCCAACTTCTGCAATTACCAGATCGGCAGCAGTAGCCATTAGCGGGTTGAAATTTTGGGTGGTACCACGGTATACCAGATTACCCTCGCCGTCGCTAATGCTTGCCCCTATGATGGCAACGTCTGCTCTTAGCGGCTTTTCGAGTAGGTAGTCTTTCCCGTCGACATGAATAACTTGTTTTCCTTCGGCAACTAATGTTCCTACTCCTGTTGGGGTAAGAATACCGCCTAGGCCAGATCCACCTGCACGAACACGTTCTGCTAAGGTTCCTTGGGGCGAAAATTCAATTTGAAGTTCACCAGCGTTCATTAGGTCGATTGTGAAGGGGTTGGTTCCAATATGTGAGGTGATAACTTTTGTCACCTGATGATTGGCGACTAGCTTACCCAATCCCCTGTCGGGATATGCTGTGTCATTACAGATTAGCGTAAGGTTTTTTACTCCTGAAGCTAAAATGGCATCGATTATTTTGTTTGGACTGCCTACAGATAGAAATCCTCCAACCATAACCGTCATCCCATCCTTAATTTTGGATGCAGCTTCATCTATCGTAATTATCTTCTCCATGTGCTTAGTACTTGTTAACAAATTACGTATGTACGCTACGTTTGGCAACGCTTGCGTAATAATTGTTTGCGTAAACATATAGTTTTATTTTGAAACGGCATATACAGAAATGAAGAAATATTTGCGAAATATGGCTATAAATGTTTTTAAATAGTATTTATATGCGACAATGTGGTTTCAAATTGTAACTAAAATTGGCAAGTTATTCGCATTCCAGTTTTCCTAATGAACCAGTACTGGTTATTTTTGTAAATCTCAAATGTTAATGTAGGGTAACACTTATTTTTTGTTGGTGTGCTACTTGCGGTACTACTTTAGGTGGTATGGGTCGGAATACTCTTCGACTCACCGCATTGATCTCCATCTAACAAAACGAGAAGAACTATTTTTTAATGGAGGGTCCGATTTTGG
>CAXYUU010000080.1:0-10578 GCA_964292015.1 uncultured Acetobacteroides sp. | reverse complement strand
CCACACAGCACCATGGAGTAGATTGGGATAAGCTAACCCAGCACTATAGGCAGTACCTGCCATATATTGGTAATGGTTTTGAGTTCTCTGAGATGCTTTCTGAAATGTTGGGAGAACTAAATGGTTCTCACTCCGGCTCGCGTTACCGCCAGAGTTTGGCTGATGCCGATAAAACCGCATCGTTAGGCGTTTTTGCCGACTATAGTCACAAGGGAGATGGTTTGCTTATTGCCGAAATCATTAAGGATGGTCCATTAGATAAGGCTAACATCGATGTGAAGTCGGGTATGATAATCCGCCAAATAGATGGCGATACCATTAAGGCGAACACCGATTTTGCTGCCTATCTTAACCTTAAAGCCGATAAGTTTACGCTACTCGAGGTTTACGATCCAGCAACAGGGAAAAGTAAACAGGTAACCGTTAAGCCAATTTCGTTAGGAGAGGAGAGTGGCTTGCTCTACAAGCGTTGGGTTAAAAGGAATCAGGAAGAGGTAGACAAGCTTAGCGGTGGCGAACTTGGCTACGTTCATATACCTGGAATGGGAGATGGCCCATATCGTGATACCTACAGCGAGATGATGGGTAAGTATCACGACCGCAAGGGCGTTATTGTGGATACTCGTTTTAATGGAGGAGGCGACCTAGTGGCCGATTTGGCCATGTTCTTCACCGGAACTAAGTTTATTGAGTACACCACCGAGAGCCGCACTTTGGGTTACGAGCCATCGTTCCGTTGGACAAAGCCAACGGTTGCGTTGGTTGGCGAAGCCAACTATAGCGATGCAAGCTGCTTTGCCTGTGGGTATAAGCAGCTGGGTATTGGTAAGATGATTGGCATGCCAGTTCCCGGAACCTGTAGCTTTGCAGGTTGGGAGACGCTTAGCGATGGAGAGACCATGTGGGGCATGGTACCCGTTAGCTCTAAGGATATGCACGGGAATTGGATGGAAAATTTGGAAGCCGTACCCGACTACGTGGTTAAGAATGCACCAGAGGCCATTGCTAATGGTCGCGACCAGCAGCTGGAAAAGGCAATTGAGGTGCTCCTAAAGGAGACTAAAAAATAGGGAATACCTACTTGAACAACAAAAGCCGAACGGATAGTTCGGCTTTTGTTTTAGAATATAACTTGTCGTTGAATCTGCCTTTGCCTGGTAAGGTTTCAAGTCTACCATTTAATCTTGCGTTATAGCTTAATGGTATTGATTACTATGGGTACGACATCAGGTATTGGTGTTGTTGATTTTTTCCTACAAAATCAAAAATCCCACGGTTGCCTTCACCTCGGCAATTAGCTCCGCCGGATTTAGGTACAGCTGCAACCCTCGTTTGCCGGCGCTGATGTATATGCGGTCGAAATCGTTACAGCTCTCGTGGATATAGGTGGCCAGATGTTTCTTCATCCCTATGGGCGAACAGGCACCACGAATATATCCGGTGGTGGGCAGCAGCTCCTTCATCGGAATCATCTCGCAGCTTTTGTTTCCCGAAATCTTGGCCGCCTTTTTCAGGTTTAGCTCCTCGGCTCCGGGGATAACGCAAACAAAGTAACCCGACTTATCGCCCTTTAGCACCAACGTTTTAAAGACCTGCTCTACGGGTTGGTTGAGCTGCTCGGCAACATGCACGGCTCCTAGGTCGGCTTCATCTACCTTGTAGGCAACCAGCTCGTAGGCTATCTTTGCCCTATCGAGCAGCCGCGCTGCATTTGTTTTTTCAATAGCCATATTTACGCGAAGGAATGTTTGACGAATGAATACGTTATTACTGGTACTGGATGTAGATAGGTTGAGGCTTTAGCTTCAGCAGATCTGATGGCGTTAGCAATTGATGAGGCGCCTTCTTTAGGTCGTTCTTGTAAAAGATCTTGAATCCGGTAAACTGTACCGGTTCTTTCCTAATATAGAGCTTGTAGGTACTGCGCTTCAGTATCGGTTCGCCCCATCCGTCCATGTTCATTACGATCTGTATGCTAGGGCGCAGTACGATACCCTTGTAGTTTCTTACCATCCCTTGGGTAAAGCGGTGCACAACTAGTATTTTAGGAGGTAGGTTGTACTCCTTTACCAGCTTGGCCAGGTATTCGGTGCAGTAGTTGATGTCATCGGCATTTACGGTTCCAATTTTATGGCCAGGTATGCTACCATCCTTCATCGAGAATTCGGGATCAATCCCCAAATGTACATGAGGGAGTTTTAGGTACTTTTCCAAACGGGGAACCTCATCTTTTAGGCTACTTAGCGCAACCTGAACGTCTAAGAATACAATGGCATTCCCCATTTTGGCAATGGCTATTGCCGAATCTATCTGAACTTTAGGCATACGCTTGCAGTACTTTCCATCCTTCATTGGGATACCCTGCGACACTGCGGCGATGTAGTGTATAGCCGGTTGCACTGGAGTCGATGGATCTGCCTTTTCCCATGCGTCGACCTCTACTTGTAGTCTTCTCAACATTTCCTTGGGTGGGTATTCTCCCAAGATGCCCATTCGTTTCGAGTAGAGATTTCCGTAGTAGGCCACGATTCTTTTGTAGGGTAGAATCGATCCTTTCGCGGGGTAGGGTTGGTTTTTAATAGGCCACAATCCGGTGGTATCGCCATTGGCAAGGGCTACTATTTTTTTATTAAACGCCAAGGAATCTTCGGGCGTAACCTCCTGCTTCTGTTCCTCCTCCTGACTTTCGGCTACCGATTTTCCTTCCGCATTCTTCTTCGAATCCGATTGGGTTTGGTGTCCACATCCGCTTAGGATAAGGGTACACGTAAGGACTAAGGGTATAAGATGTTTGTATTTCATGTTTAGCTGTTTATGGGGCAAAGTTTGTAATGGTTTTTTTAGGTTCGATATGAGATGTGAATCGTGAGTCGTTAGTCGGGAGTCGTGAGTCGGTTCTCGACTAAGATTCTTCCCCCCACCCAATCTTGACACTCATATCTCAAGTCTCATATCTCAAGTCTCATATCTCAAGTCTCATATCTAAAATCTCACGTCTCAGTTATGTCCAAACGTTCGGCGCATCGATCTGAGTAAGCCCGATGGCGAACAATCCGTAGTAATTATTCGGCGTACGGTTTGTAGGGGAACAAGAGAATCGCGTTTGGTGGAAAGCGAAAACGAAAGCTTAAAATACTTGCCCATCTCCTCGGCGCTTTTATGGTTGTACAGCCCGTAGGGGTAAGCCCAGTATTCAACGGGTTGGCCCACGATCTTTTCGAGCTTCTTTTTGGGTTCCACCACCTGCGCCTGCCAGTCGGCCTCCTCCTTGTATTTGGGTACCATCGTATGATCCCAGCTGTGTAGCCCGATGGTATGTCCTGCCTTTGCCAGCTGGGCAATTTGTTTCTTTGTCATGTAGTTCTTCTTGTTGTACGTAATGGTCATGATAAAGAAAACACCTCTGAAACCGTACTTCTCCATTACCGGAGCGGCAATTGCGGCATGTTCTGCCCTCGAATCGTCGAAGGTTATGAGCATTGGTTTTTGGGGCAGGTTCTTGTTGTAAACCAAATAGTCGTACAGCTGTGCGGGCGATATGGAGTGGTAACCACTGTCGGCCAGCATTTTCATTTGTGCGGTAAAGTTAGCGATACTCACGGTGTATTCTCCCTTTTTACCCGCTTCTATACGGTGATAGCACAGCACGGGAACCTGAGGTTTGGCATAAATTTGGGCAGCGGTATTCTTGCGAGGCATACTGGTCGCCCTGTTTTTTTCGGTGGCCGTTGTAACGGCACCACCGGAGCTTTCGGTCCGTTGTTGCTGGCTATTCTGGCCACAGCCTGCGGCTGCTAATCCCAAGAATATGGTGCCGATAACGATATGTAGCTTATTCATCCGAAAATGGTTTGTTGGTTATGGTTATGTGAAACTTCCGTGTTAGCATTCCTGCTAGTACATAATGTTGCTGAGGGGTTGTGCGTTTCTGCTTATTTAAATGGGGTATAGCCCCGGTTTTACTTTTATTCAGCGAATTCCTTTTCGCGATAGGGCAACATGGAGACCGAAGCCATCGGAAGCGTATGCGGTTCCCGTTTTGACTGGGGTATATTCATCATCGCCTCGCTACCTCATCGATTGGTAGATGACCTCCTGTATCTTTGTTCGTATGCGCATCTTCGAGAGTTGGTTTACCCCATCGTTGGGATAGGTACGGTTGCTTAGGAAAACGAAGACCAGCTTGTTTATCGGATCGACCCAGCAACAGGTGCCGGTATAGCCGGTATGACCGTATACTTCCGCTGGTGCCGAGCTGCAGCAGGGGCTGTGCTTCGGATTCGTAGGGATAGACCTATCGTATCCTAGCCAACGCCTTCCGCTTGGCGATGCGGTGGTGGTAAACAGGTTGCAAGTTTTCTCGCTAAGGTAGCGTTTTCCATCGAGCTCGCCCCTGTTGAGTAGCATCTGGTATACCATCGCCACGTCGTGCGATGTGGCAAACAGACCCGCATTGCCCGACACCCCACCCAGTATGGCCGCATCGGGATCGTGCACGTAACCCTGTAGCAAGCCGTTACGCAGGAAGTCCTTCTTTAGCGTAGGCGCTACCTCATCCTTTTTATGCGATCGGAGGGGGAGGTAGGTTATGCTATTTAGCTGCATTGGCCTGTAGAACTCCCTGTTGAGGAACGTATCCATCTTTGTGCCGCTAATGGTTTCGGCAATTTCCTTTAGCAGGATAAAGTTTACGCAGCTGTATAGGTAGGTTTTACTTCGTAGTGTGGTGCGGGCTACCAGCCGCATTGCCGCCGTATGGAGGCTATCGCTTACAAATAGGCTATCCGACACCTGCAGCGGGTATGCTGCCGAGGGGAGTTTTGATACCCAATCGTTCCTAAATCGAAAGTATGGGTTGACGACCATCTTTTGCGAAGCGGTACAGGTAGTATTGGCTGGCGATGCGAGAAGTGGAGGTGTCCCCTTTCGTTCGATGGCCAGCTTGTAGAACGGCAGCGAGGCGGGAAGTCCCGATTCGTGAAACAGCAGGTCGTTTATGGTGATATCCTCCTTATCGGTGCCCTTAAGAAACGATAGGTAGGTGGAGGCCCTGTCGGTGAGCTGGATCATCCCGTTATCGTACAGCTTCATGATGGCCAGCAGGGTGCCGGTAGTTTTGGAAAGCGAGGCCAGATCGTACAACGTGGTGGGCTGCACCTTTTGTACCGATTCGTAGGTGTACCCTCCAAAGCATCTATCGTAAATTGGCTTTCCCTCCTTCAACACCAGCACCTGGCATCCCGGGAAAACTCTCTTTGCGATGGCGTCGGTTACTATGCGATCGATTTGGGACAGCGTGGCACTGCTCATGCCAACATCTTCGGGACGGGAACGGGTAGGCGTACTGGCGATGTGGGTGCCTCCTTCGGCGGAAGCATACGCCCCGCCTGCGTTGGATTGGGCAAAAAGGCCACCACCCATCGGTTCCATAAGGATGATGGATAGTAGAATTAGTAGTGATGCTCGCAGCTTATTCATGGTTCGCGTTTTACCCCTATCTTACTGGTTGCTACATCGCAAGAGTCATGCCAGATTGCCTTGTACTTATTTCCGACGCCCAAGTGGCTCCTGTAATATGTCGTAAATATATAATTTACGCACCATTATCTTCGCAAAATGCGGGGCAATAATCTTCGAATTTGGGGTAGGGGCGCCTCTGCCGGTTATACCTAGCTGTTGAGGCAACCTTCGGGGGCGTGCGAGCGCGATACAGGTAACGGTATTGGGGTTACAGAGTAAGAATTTTAATGGGTACTCTGTTAGTAGAAGGCTGCAGCCTTCATTGACTCTACCGTATTGCAGGCTATAGCCTGCAAGAATAGATTCGACTGAGGCACAGCTACAGCCTAACGGGGGACCTTTACGGAACCCGCTTTACCCGCCATTAATACGACACAATATTGGCAGCAGGTGGTTTTAATAGAAAATAATCTCAAGAATTGGTTTCTTTAATTTCAATTCTAATTTACAATAAGAGACTTTTTGATCACGATAAAACCCAGAGTCAATAATTGTATATGATTCACACATTAAATCATCATTTGTTACAAATCCATCATATGCAAAATATTCTTCTTTAATATCTTTTATCATTTGATTTGATTGTGTTTTGAATGACACATTTAATTGTTCACTCAATGAATTGATTTGCATTTCTAGATTGTTAAATAATCTAATGATGTCATCTTTGTCGTTTCGTGTTATTGCTTTTGCAATATAACACGAAACTATTAATTCTTTAATTTTAGAAAGGTGAACTAATGACGATTTTATTTCTTCTGATAGAAATGCTTTAATTGCTCTTTTATCATCAATTGACTTTTTTACTATAAATGGAATAGAAATCGCAATTGAAATAGTTATTAAAAGGTTTAGTATTTCATAAATTTCTAACTTTCTGTCAAATTCAATATAAGGGAAATCTGTTATCAATATACCAATAATAAGACCTAGGATAAGAGTAAAAACTCCAATAATAGAGTATTTGCTCCAAAATATTTTCCGAATCATTTTTTTCGTGGATTTTTGATTTCAAAAATTATTTTTTCTTTACGAAGTGGATTGTCTTCAGATTCAAAGATTATGTGTTTCAGAACAATAGATGCTGTCTTTTCTAAAGATAATTTACCAAAAGAACCAGAAACAAAAGATGAAGGATATCCCATTGCACCATCTAGTACAATCTTTAGTATATAATTACCTTCAACTGCTTTTGTAAAACGAGGTAATAGGAAATCAGTTAAAAAAGATTCTCCTGAAAATTTACTACCATCTTGTAAATATCTTGCTCCAGGTGTAGTTGAAAATTCGGTCGCAATTATTAATGTGTCTTTAATTTCCATTGTTCTTTATTTTTTGAAGTTCCCAATATAGAAATGTTCCTTTGATATTTGTTTTTAGTTGCCACTTTTCATTAGTCTTTACATTAACTTTTACGTCATTTGCAATAATGTAAAACCGTCTAAAATAGTCTGTTTTTGCATATTCAACAATTTGAGGAATACCTTTTCCTCTTATTTCATTATCTTCTTCAATTCTAGATTGAATTTTACCAGCTAATAAATCGTCTACTAATTGAATATTTGGGAGTGCTCTTATATTTTTTAAAAATTTATTTTTCAATCCATTAGCTACAATGCTACTGAATATTCCAACGCCTAAGTCCACAAATGAATATTTTGTTATTTCCTCATTTGGGTCATTATACACATAGAGCCACCAATTACAATTGCCATATTTATTGAGACTTGCATGGTTATTTGTATTTTGCATACATTCAATTAAAGTATCGTAAACTGGGTCTGTGTCTTTTAGTGACAGACCAGTGTGTTTAATACCACGCAATACGGCTTCTCCAGCTATTTCAGGTTCTACTGTATTATTGGTTTCTTTATGTAAAAGATTTGAATCATTGTTTACTTTTCTTTTATTTGTGGATTTAGTTAATACAAAATCATAAAAACCAGACTCTTCTAATAATTTTTTTAATTCTTTTTTGTGAGGTGCATTACCTCTGAATTTTTGTTTGCCACTTATAAACGCTATAAATAGTGCAATTGCATCAGATGTCATTGTTTCTACATGTGATTTGTCAAAAGTAACACCTTGTTTACGTCTAAAGTATTTCTCGGATTCTTCCAAATAATTTAAAACTTCATCAGTATTATCAATAAATGAAAAATTTGTTGGTGCAGATAGAAGTTTGTATGATTTTTTCTTTATCTGATCTTCATAGTCAAATAGTTTCTCAATAAGTTTTCTTTTTCTTCTATAAGAAGATGTATTTTTTAATCTTCTTTTTCTTTTAATATATCTAAAATAGCAGTTTTGTGAGTGTCGTTTCCATTTATTTTTGGTGTAAATTTTTTTCATTTTATGATTAATTGGGCGGTTATTGTTTTTTCAGTCTTTTAAAGTCCGTTTATATTCTGGGAGTTCATTTATTATCTGATTTTTAAAGATTGTCCATATTTTATGACCAAACTTTATTTTTAAATTTTCTTTTATTAATTCTATGTCAATAGGGAAATTTTCTGCAACAATACAAATTATAATATTTTTGTTAGTATAAATTTTGTCCATATTTGAAATTTTATCTACAACTTCAAAAATTGTTTTTTTTGATATATTACCAAGTTTTACTTGACAAAAAATTACATTGGTATCATTTTCTGCAATTATGTCAACTTTATTTGCATCATAATCTGAGTTGGCTTTTCGTGATACGTACCCAAGTTTTGAGAAGTATTCTTTTACTACGTGTTCATTTAACTGTCCTCGAGCATCTTGATATTTAGATAAAACAGAACGAATCAATTTTTTATGTTCGTTTAAATCTTTTATAGTTGGCGAATCCATTTCATGATCAACGGTGTCTGAATAAACGTCAATAACTTTCGCTTGATATACTGTGAAAATAAAATCTTCTCGTAGACCAGATGGTTCTACAAGCCTTTCATCAATCTCAGACAATATAAAATCCAATTTGTTCTTAGTTATTTTTCTTGTCAAGATCAAATCACCGAATGTACACTTAGAAAAATGTAAATGTAAAAATCCTACAATATCAGTATTTAAATCAATTCGCCAACTTTCACTACTAACAGTTCTTGCCATTCTTAGAAAAGTCACAATTTCATCTTTCATCTCAATAATATATTTTTTAGAATAGCATGCAATTCGTTTATATATACAATAAGTCTGCACAATATATCCCTATATGGGTGTATATAGGCAATTCAAATTGCTTTTTACCTTCAACCTGTAAACCATCGCCCCAAAAAGGGCGTAAACGAAAGGGGCTTTACCGAATTTGTTTACTAAGGTCTACGATTATAAGATGGCAACAAAGGTAGCCGCTTTTACTGTTCGTTGTTCGCCAAACGCAAAGTATTTTAGTGACGCGAGTAATCGTTAGGCGAAGGCATAGCCCATCCAAACGGTACGAGCTTTCAATCAGTAAAATCCGGGCACTATGCGCAAGAATATGCAACCCTACAGCTATCCTGTAAGGTTGCATCGTATGCTTTTACACGTTGTCTTTTTATACCACTCCTAATCGGGAGAGGTAGTTAAAGAGAAATAGTATATTTTTTGATCTCGTTTTATGTGTCATACTGCTGAAACGCTTGTACACCACATTCCTGCTTACCGATAGGATTTCGGCGATCTCCTTTTTCAGATATCCTTTTAAGAACAGCCTGCTGATGTTAATCTCGCTTTCGGTAAGGCATCCCTTACTATTGTGTAGCAGGCACTCCTTAGTCGATCGGTCGATAATGTAGATTGCCCTCGACGGATTATCGATATCGTGGTTGCCGATATGAAATAGGTTTAGGGTGAGTATCTCGGGTTTGAAGTTTTGCTGGCAGTTCATTACGTGGTAGCTTACCAGCAGGCGTTGGTAGCTGCCCTGGCCATCTTTAAAACGGCATTCGAAGCAGAGACCAATGTTCGCGAACTCGTCAACCTTTTTTTCCTGGATAAAGCGATACGCCATTTCCATTGCTTCTTCATAATGTGGCTGATCTTCGGGATGTACCAGCTGCTGGAAGGCCGAAAAAGAGTAGGACTGCTGATCAATAATGTCGATTTCGCCTGTGCTGATGTGAGAGAATAGGTAGCTTTGCTTGTCGATACTACAAGCGGCCAGGGTAATGTCAAAAGCATTCGAAGCAACCTTCATCGATTTAATGAACGTGCTGAGCTGAGGCTCGTCAGCTCCCGCCAGCTGGGGGAAGTTAGACTTAAACTGCTCTTGAAGTGACGTAACATTTTCCATAATCTCGTTAAATTTAGGTGACACACTTTTTCAAATTTCTCCGCACAGGCTTTAGCCTCTTTAGGTATATCAGGAAGAGGCGAGGTCAGCCCAAACGAGAGCTATATCTTCTTATAGGCAAAACATTCGAAGTTATCCGCGTTGCGTTGGTCGTAGCGAGTCAAATTGCATAGTACCTCCTCGTTTGCATCCGCATCATTTCGGCATACTACGCATAGGGAGGGCTTTCTGATTAAGGCGGTATTAATTTCATACCCGTCATCATCAAAAATTCCACATATATGTTCGCGGTCTATTTGGTCGATATGCCGTTGTCCTTTTCGATTTACCTTTTTTGTTATGGCTGAATCTATTTCAAAGTCATGGTTAGGTTCGCTTTCTCCTGTAATACAGGTGTAGCAGCCCGAACTTGAAAATGCGGAGCCAGCTACCCAAATATCGTTGCCGCAGGCGCATTTAACCCCATTTTTATACTTCTCCAATGCCGACTCTAGGCGCATTCGTAGCTCCTGCTCATTTTCAGAAGGCTTACATTCCAAATGCATCTGTATAAAGCTCTCCATCGAAATCGGTAAAAATCCCATATCCGTTGACAATTATTAGTTTTGTTACTCAGGGCTATTGCTTTTTAAAAAATGCCCCTACTTCATTTCGAAGATTATCCCCCGCTGGCCAATGTCATTAATTTAAGGAAACAACCTTCCTCGGAGTGTCATCCCGTGCTTGCCACGGAACCGAGCTCCGCGAGTTCAGCGTAGCTAATCTAATGAATTGCCCGAAGGGTCTTTTTTAGAATC
>CAXYUU010000079.1:0-10605 GCA_964292015.1 uncultured Acetobacteroides sp. | reverse complement strand
TCAACCATCGATGTGTGTCCATTTCCATGAGCTGGTGAGTGGTCAACCATCGATGGGTGTCGATTTCCAGGAGTTGGTAAGTGGTCAACCATCGATGGGTGTCGATTTCCAGGAGCTGGTAAGTGGTCAACCATCGATGTGTGTCCATTTCTAGGAGTTGGTGAGTGGTTATCCATCGACGGGTGTTCATTTTCCTGAGTTTGGAAGTTACCTCTATCCACCAAAAAATGTAAGAAATGGGTTGGCATGATCTTCAGCCTACGGGGCCTGATTCCTTAGCTGGCGAAACTTTTTTCGTTTTGGGAGTTCTTTTGGGCGGATGGTTTATAGCTGGAGCTTGTCTTGCTGTTCACCCGGTGGGTGGGGAGTTTAAGGTAGTGGAGAAGCGCTATTTTGTGGTGGTGTCGGCGTTTGATGTAGCCTCTGTCTGTACTTTTGGGGTGGTTGCTATCCGTGATGGTTCGGTGAAAGATAGGGTTGGCGAATGCTTTTTGGTGATGCAGGGGACAAGAACGGCTGCCTATGCCGCAAAGGGGATAGAATCGCCGGTAGAGGTAGGTCGCTTAACGCGACTGCAGTGTACCAAACTTACAAGCCGGATCAACTCCTTTGCCGAGGTGTCGAAAAAGCCGGAGTACAACCAGATTATTTTGAAGATAAATCCTATTGTTGAGGAAAAGGTTAAACAACTCGAGGCGAGGACTACCCGCAACAAGAATTCCGATCAAAAGGATGATGAGTGAAAATTAACATAATTCTTACCAGAAAAGCCTAGCAGTGATGCTCGGCTTTTTTTAAGCCTACTCCAGCATGATAATTCCCTTCCAAAATCCGACATACCCTTTTAGGTAATCTGCCCTATCCGATGGGGTGGGGTAGTACCAAATTGCATCGCGGTTGGCAACGCCATTTATTTCGACGCTAAAGAACGAGGCCGTACCTTTCCATGGGCAGTATGCCTGATAGTTGCTTTCTCTTAAGTATTCCTTTTTTACCGACGACACCGGGAAGTAGTAAAAGCCCTCTACCTTTACGTATACTTCACTTTCGGCAACCGTTGTGCCTTTCCAAACAGCCTTCATTAAGTCAAATTTTGTTTTGTAATAAACCGATTTTAATTGAATACCTAACTCTATAGTAAGGTTATATACCGTTAACAAGTGTAGGGGCACGATTTCTCGTGCCCCTACCTATTACAATTCAAAATTTCGAGAGCCGGTTATGCTTCCAGAAATAGCTTCATATCTTCGTCTACGGTGTTAATTCCGGCAATTCCGAAGTTCTCTACCAGTACGTTTACCACGTTTGGCGAAAGGAATGCGGGGAGTGTAGGCCCTAGGTGGATGTTCTTTACGCCTAGGTGGAGCAGGGCAAGCAGCACGATGACGGCCTTTTGCTCGTACCATGCTATGTTGTAGGCAATCGGCAGTTCGTTGATGTCGTTAAGCTCAAAAACCTCCTTCAACTTAAGGGCAATAAGTGCTAGCGAGTAGCTGTCGTTGCACTGTCCGGCATCGAGTACGCGTGGAATTCCGTTAATATCGCCCAGCGGAAGCTTGTTGTAGCGGTATTTGGCACATCCGGCGGTGAGAATTACGGTATCCTTTGGCAGCTTTTCGGCAAACTCGGTGTAGTAGCTACGGTCCTTCATGCGGCCATCGCATCCGGCCATAACAAAAAACTTGCGGATGGCACCCGACTTAACGGCTTCTACCACCTTGTCGGCAAGTGCAAACACCTGCTCGTGGGCAAATCCACCAACAATCTCGCCTTCTTCAATCTGAACTGGCGCCTGACATTTTTTGGCGTGCTCGATAATGGCCGAAAAATCTTTCGCCTTACCCTCTTCGCGCGAGGCGATGTGAATGGCTCCTTCGAGACCCGATGCGCCGGTGGTGTAAATTCTATCTTTATACGATGCGCCGTTTAGCGGTGGCACAATGCAGTTGGTGGTAAATAGGATGGGACCGTTAAAGGTGTGGAAGTCGTCGCGCTGCTTCCACCACGAGCTGCCGTAGTTGCCCACAAACTGGGTGTACTTCTTAAAGGCAGGGTAGTAGTTGGCTGGTAGCATTTCGCTGTGGGTGTACACATCTACGCCGGTTCCTTCGGTTTGAGCCAGCAGCTCTTCCATATCCTTTAGGTCGTGACCGCTGATAAGGATGGCGGGGTTGTTGCGCGTGCCGATGTTCACCTTGGTGATTTCGGGGTTGCCGTAGCGGGTGGTGTTGGCCTTGTCGAGCAGCGCCATGGTGCTCACACCGTACTTGCCTGTTTCGAGGGTTAGGGCAACCAGCTCGTCGGCACCAATGTCGGTGCGGGTGGTTTTGGCAAGGGCGGTTTGGATAAACTCGTTGATGGTGTCGTCCTCGAAACCGAGGTTAATGGCATGTTCTGCGTAGGCCGCCATCCCCTTAAGGCCAAAAATGATGAGCGATTTCAGCGAGCGAAGGTCTTCGTTGTCGGATAGCGACATGATGCCCACCTTGGTCGACTCTACTGCAAACTCCTCGCGGTTGCCATTCCAGGTAACCTCGATGGTTTGAGGAACGGTAATGTTCTGCTTTGCGCAATCGGCAATTAGCGTATTCTTTAGTTCGAGGCCAAAAAGGATGCGATCCGTAATGGCGTTATCGTCGAAGTTGGCGTTGGTGATGGTGCAGAAAAGTGAGTCGATGACAAACTTGTCGGCAGTGGCGTTTCTGGCACCAGCGGCGCGGAGCTCGCTGTTTAGTATGCTTACTCCTTTGGTAACAAAAAGCAGAAGATCTTGAAGGTTTGAGGTGGTGGCGTCTTTTCCGCACACTCCTTTAATGGTACATCCTACTCCTTTAGCGGCCTCTTGGCACTGATGGCAAAACATGCTCATGGTATCGATTTTTAGTTATGTAGACGTTAGTTTTCTGACTTTAGATGTTAGATTAATAGACTTTAGATTTTAGACAGACGTAATTCTATCGTCTAATCGCTAATGTCTAGTAACTAGCATCTTTTTTAGATCCACTTCGAATCCAAAATTTCTCCCTGTATACCTACCTCAACCACCTTTATCGGGATGTTGCGCTGGGCGGCATCGCGGGCTATTTGGGCCATTTGTACCAACCCTCCGCAGCAGGGAACTTCCATGCGCATAACGGTGATGGTGTCGACCTGGGCACTATCTATAAGGGCTGTGATTTTTTGCACGTACACCTCCTTGTTCGAGTCGAGCTTGGGGCAGGCAATGGCTAGGGTTTTTCCTTGCAGATGCTTGCTGTGGAAGTTGGCCAGCGAAAAGGCTACACAGTCGGCAGCTAGTAGCAGGTTCGAACCCTTAAAGTGGGCTGCGCCCGGATTGATAAGGTGTAGCTGCACGGGCCAGTGGGTTAGCGCCGATGGTTGATCGTCGGCGGCAGGTGCTGCCACAAACTTTGGGGCAAAGGTGCGGGCGGCCGCTCCGGGGCATCCGCCACCTGCGTGGTGATGGTGCTGTGCTGGTGCTGGTGCTGCTGTAGGGTGCGCCTTTTGCTTTAGCGAGTCAATTATTTCGTTTATGTCGAAGGGAATACTTTTTTCGTTTTCGCGGAGGTATTCAAATGCTTGGCGAAGGAATCCGGTTTCGTTGTGGTCGAGCAGGTGTTGAAGGTGTGCCGATACCACATTCTTACCGTTTGGTATCATCTCGATAATGGTGGCCACCTCATCGTAGGCCTCGGCCTCCCGTTTTTCGATGGTGATGGCACCAACTGGGCAGGTGCCAATGCAGGCGCCCAATCCGTCGCACATCAGCTCACTTACGAGCGTTGCCTTTCCGTCTATAAGCTGAAGGGCTCCTTCGTGGCAGCCGGTTATGCAATCGCCACATCCGGTACAAAGCTCACGGTTTATCTTTACTATGTCGCGTATCATGGGGTGTTCTTTTTGTTGTTGTTTTCTTTCGATGGGACAAAACTACGGCTTCGGCATCCCGATTTCTGTACCATATGATACAAACCCGGTAAATAATTATCCTTTTTCTTTGCTTCGGAATTTCGACTACTTATAATGTATCACAACACACGAGCTGTAAGTAGGCGAAGCCAATCACGTATTAGATCAAAGACCCTAAAGGCTGCGAAGCAGCGTGAGCTGAATAACCGCGGCCTATAGCCTGCGGCAGTATCAACCCCAGTAGTTCCATCTCCAAAGGGGGTGAACCAAAGCAACACTACGCGAAAAACCTTTTGTTAATGGCATTTCCATACTCGTCCGTAATTTGTAGTCGCTGCTCATAACAGTAGTTATCTGATTCAACCCCTTCGGGGCTGATGATGGTTTTTTCGTTTATACCGTGGGTTAAAAACCCACGGTTATTCAGCTTGCGCTACTTCGTAGCACGGTAGAACAGCCTTCTCCTAAAATAAATTCAACAGTAACGTCGATTCGGTATCGACAGTCGTGCGTCGTGATACGTGTGTCCGCTTCCTTAAGCTATTTATTCGCTAACTTTGGAGATGAAAAGTTAGGGCTAATTTTACTGACATGCCCACATTTAACACTAAATCAGATGAACTATACCATTCTTTCTCGATGCCCCCTGTTTCACGGGGTCGATCCTACGGCGCTGGAGCTGCTGTTTTCGCAGCATCCGCACAGCGTAAAGAGCTACGAAAAGGGCGGCATCCTTGCCTCTCGCGATGATGTGTACATGGGTTTGATGGTGGTGCTGGCCGGCAGCGTTAAGGGCGAGATGGTAGACCACTCGGGCAAGGTGGTAAAGATTGAGGATATTGCCGCTCCACGGCCAATTGCGCCGGCATTCCTTTTTGGGCAGAACAACCGCCTGCCAGTGGATGTGGTGGCCAACGATGCCGTAACGGTGGTGTCCATACCCCGCACCTCGATGGTGGGCATCATGCAGGCCAGCTCGCAGGTGCTAACCAACTACCTCGACATGATGTCGAATCGGGCAACCTTTTTGTCGAATAAGCTCTACTTCCTATCGTTTCGATCTATTAAGGAGAAACTCGCGCACTACCTGCTCGACCTCTCGAAGAATGAGCTGCGTGCATTTACCCTCCCCATGGGGCAGCAGGAGCTGGCCGACTACTTCGGTGTTACCCGCTCGTCGCTGGCCCGCGTATTTGCCGATTTCGAGCGCGAAGGGTTGGTGTCGTTCGACAGGCGTAATGTTACCCTCCTGAATAAGGCTGGGCTGATGGGGATTATTCGGTAATGTCGGGTAGATGCAACCGGAACCGGAATCGACTGTCGGACTGGTCGGGTAGATGCAACCGGAACCGGAATCGTCTATCGGACTAGTCGGGTAGATGCAACCGGAACCGGAATCGTCCGTCGGACTAGTCGGGTAGATGCAACCGGAACTGGAATCGTCTATCGGACTAGTCGGGTAGATGCAACTGGAACCGGAATCGACCGTCGGACTAGTCGGGTAGATGCAACCGGATTCCAAAATGGCTGTCGTACATCTATAGTAAACAGAAAGGGCAGGTTAAAAACCTGCCCTCGTCTTCTCTGGCTAACCCTAGGGTTAGTCGTATTTTTTTGCCTCTTCCCAAATCTCGTTCATCGCATCGAGCGACATGTCCTTTAGCGACTGCCCCTTTTTAATGGTTTGCTCTTCGAGGTAGCCAAACCGCTTGGCGAACTTGCGGTTGGTTTTTTCGAGAGCCGCCTCGGGGTCGATATCGTACAGCCGAGCAGCGTTAACCACCGAGAATAGCAGGTCGCCAAACTCCTTTTCCATCTTCTCGCGGTTCATTTGCTCAATCTCATGACGCAGCTCGTCCATCTCCTCCTGCACCTTGTCCCAAACCTGGGCGCGCTCCTCCCAGTCGAAGCCCACCGCGCGTACCTTTTCCTGTATTCGGTTGGCCTTAATTAGTGCCGGAAGCGCGCTGGGAACACCCGAAAGCACGCTTTTATTGCCATCCTTCTCCTTAAGCTTTAGCTCCTCCCAGTTCCTGATTACCTGGGCGGCATTGTCGACCTCCTCCTTGCCAAAAACGTGCGGATGGCGGTAGATGAGCTTGTCGCAAAGGGCGTTTACCACGTCCGAAATACCGAACCACTCCTTTTCGGAGGCTATCTTCGAGTAAAAAACCACGTGGAGCAGGATGTCGCCCAGCTCCTTTTTGATGTTGGGGATATCCATGGAGTTGATGGCATCAACGAGCTCGTAGGTCTCCTCGATGGTGTTGCTCCGGAGACTTTCGAGGGTTTGCTCGCGATCCCAGGGGCATTTTTCGCGCAGCTCGTCCATAATGGACAGGAGTCTGTCGAAGCTTTGCTGCTTATCGTTCATGGTCGAATGTTTTTCTACTGGTTGATAAAGTTGATGCGAACCGACGAGCCCGTATCGAGGTTGAGGATCGAGGCAATTCGCCCCTTATTTTGGGCAACCTCCAAATGCCCCGACGAGTTGAATATGGCCACAAACTCGCCATCTTCCACCGCTCCGTATGCTTTCGAGATGGTCTTCACCTTGTACCGGTTGCTCTGAATCAGAATCTCGTATGGCCGACCTTTTGACACCCGGTCGAATTCGTTTCGGGTGATGTTGGTAATAATGTTGCCGAAGGTATCTATATAGATGATGTTGCCAATAATGTAGGAGCCCTCGAGAACGGGTAGCAGCATGGGCATGTGGTTTACCGATGGCTTTGCATTACCGAGGTTTTCGATGGCCTCGCCCAGCGAAAGCGCAGCAGCCGCGGTGGCAAAAGGGATGAGAGCGTTAAAGCCGTTCCCAAAATCTTCGTACTCGATGGTCACCACCGCATCGGGTTGGCTGTCGCAAATTAGTCCCATCACGCCATTGTCCGACGATACAAAGTAGTGCCCTTGGTAGCTGACAGCCACAATCGGTTTCTTGGATGTTGGCTCGCTATCCACACCTATTATATGTACCGATTTTTCGGGGAAGTGGTGGTAGGCACTTCGTAGGATGTAGGCTGCCCCCTGCAGCTGAAACAGCGGAATGTGGTGGGTGATGTCGATTAAGGCAACGGCTGGATTCCGTTTAAGAATCTCACCTTTGAGCGCCGCCACGTAGTAGTCGTGCCGTTCCCAATCGGTTGTAAGCGTTGCTATTGCCATTTATCGGTTAAAAGTTGTTGGATTTGCTGTGGTTGGTGGAAAATCGGCATTAAATATCGCCGATTAGCACAATCAAATTTAGTAAGATATTTTGTACAAATGTAGAGCTGCTTGCATTTTGGTTGAAATTGGTATTTTAGCAGCCCTAAAAACTCGGTTCGAAGGATATCAATACTGCTTATTTTGCTACCTTCGCTGAGGTTTACGTCTGAGTTTTACCTTAATTTATATGGATAGATGGAGTTAAATGTAAAGAATCCGATCGTGTTTTTCGACCTCGAAACAACGGGGATCGACATGGTTAACGATAGAATTGTAGAGATTTGTATTCTTAAGGTATATCCCGATGGGCGTACCGAGGTTAAGACTCGCAAGGTTAACCCAACTATTCCAATTCCAGCACAGGCTACCGCCATTCACGGTATTAGCAACGACGACGTAAAAGACTGCCCAGTATTTAAGGAGATCGCCAGGTCGTTAGTTCAGCTAATCGAAGGGTGCGACTTTGCCGGGTTCAACTCCAACAAGTTCGATCTTCCGCTTTTGGCTGAGGAGTTTCTTCGTGCAGGAATCGATTTCGACCTCAAGAAGCGTAAGTTTATCGATGTTCAAACCATCTTTCATAAAATGGAGCAGCGCACGTTGGTTGCAGCCTACAAATTTTACTGTGATAAGGATCTGACCAACGCTCATAGTGCCGAGGCCGGTACGGTTGGCACCTACGAGGTGCTTAAGGCGCAGCTCGACCGGTATCCCGATCTGCAAAACGATGTCGACTTTCTTTCCGATTTTTCGGCACGCACGCGCAACGTCGATTTTGCCGGACGTATTGTACTCGACGAAAAGGATGTTGAGGTATTCAACTTTGGTAAGCATAAGGGGCGCCCGGTTGTCGATGTGCTAGCAGCCGAAAAGGGCTACTATGCCTGGATGATGAACGGAGATTTCCCGCTGTATACCAAGAATGTGCTTACCCGCATTAAGCTGGCGATGAAGTAAACCATAGATACTGCTACTATGAAGATAATTTGTATTGGACGCAACTACGTTGACCATGCCAAGGAGTTAAACAACCCGGTGCCTGCCGAACCCGTCTTCTTTATGAAGCCCGATACGGCGCTACTTCGTAACAATGCTCCATTTTTTCATCCCTCATTTTCGAATGATATTCATCACGAGGTTGAGCTGGTTATTAAGATTGGTAAGGTTGGACGAAGTATCAGCGAGAAGTTTGCCAGTCGCTACTACAGCGAGGTTGGCCTAGGTGTAGATTTTACCGCTCGCGATATTCAGCAAAAGTGTAAGGAAAAGGGGTTGCCTTGGGAGATCGCCAAGGCGTTCGACTATTCGGCTCCAATTAGTAGCACATTTTTACCTCTTAGCGATTTCGAATCGGTAGGTAGCATCCCCTTTCGGTTGTTTAAAAACGGCGAGGTGGTTCAGGAAGGAAACTCGGGCGATATGCTCTTTAATGTCGATCGCATAATTTCGTACGTGTCGCAATTTGTGACGCTTAAAATTGGCGATTTGATATATACTGGTACACCCGCAGGTGTTGCCTCTGTTAAAATTGGCGACAGGCTACAAGGTTACATTGCCGATAAGGTGATGTTCGATTTTGAGGTAAAGTAGCCACGTAGGTGGTCGGATATAGAATACAATGGTTGGAGTTTTAAGCTTCAACCATTTTTTTTGTGCACCGAATAATCAATGTTCAGCAGTCTGACGCTGACGATCTCTTTTTTTGTCAGTTTTACTGACAGTGATAGCATCATTTTAAATGATGTTGGCTCCCTACCTTGCCATTGTGTGACATTTTGTCGCGAAATGTCATTTGGCATAAGTATTGTCAATATAGGTGCAATCACGAAGTAATTAACTTATAAACCAAATAGACTATGGGTAAGATCATTGGTATCGACTTGGGAACTACCAACTCTTGCGTTTCTGTAATGGAAGGTAACGAGCCAGTTGTAATTCCAAATAACGAAGGTAAGAGAACCACTCCATCGGTAGTTGCCTTTACCGAAAATGGCGAAATTAAAGTTGGCGATCCTGCAAAACGTCAGGCTATTACCAATCCTGAAAAGACTGTTTATTCGATTAAGCGTTTCATGGGCGAAACCTACGCAGAGGTAACCGAAGAGCTTACCCGCGTGCCTTACAAGGTCGTTCGTGGCGATAATAATACACCCCGTGTAACCATTGGCGATCGTCTATATTCTCCACAAGAAGTTTCTGCAATCATCCTTCAAAAGATGAAAAAAACTGCAGAAGATTACCTTGGTCTGGAAGTTACTGAAGCGGTTATTACCGTTCCTGCCTACTTCAACGACTCGCAGCGTCAGGCTACTAAGGAAGCTGGCGAAATTGCAGGTCTTAAGGTTCTTCGTATCATCAACGAGCCAACAGCAGCAGCGCTTGCTTACGGCTTAGATAAGAAGGGTGCCGATATGAAAATTGCAGTTTTCGACCTTGGTGGTGGTACTTTCGATATCTCCATTCTTGAACTTGGCGATGGCGTATTTGAGGTTAAATCGACTAACGGTAATACTCACCTTGGTGGCGATGACTTCGATAACCGCGTTATTACCTGGTTGGCCGATGAGTTTAGAGCAGAAAATGCAAGTAGCGATCCTCGTAAAGACCCTATGGCTCTTCAACGTTTAAAGGAAGCAGCCGAAAAGGGTAAAGTGGGGCTTTCGAGCACCACCTCTACCGAAATCAACTTGCCATATCTTATGCCTGTTGATGGTGTTCCAAAACACTTGGTTAGAACCCTTACCCGTGCAAAGTTCGAGCAACTTTGCGACGATTTAATTCGCAACGTTATTGAGCCATGTAAGCTTGCTCTTAAAGATGCAGGTTTAACAGCAGCAGATATCGATGATGTTATTCTAGTTGGTGGATCAACTCGTATCCCTTCAATACAGGTTGAGGTGGAGAAGTTTTTCGGAAAAGCGCCATCTAAAAACGTAAACCCAGACGAAGTTGTTGCAGTTGGTGCCGCAATTCAAGGTGGTGTTCTTTCTGGAGATGTTACCGATGTACTTCTTTTGGATGTTACCCCTCTTTCATTGGGTATCGAAACAATGGGTAGTGTTATGACTAAGCTTATTGAATCGAATACAACTATCCCAACTCGTAAGTCGGAAACGTTTACTACTGCTGCCGATCACCAACCTTCGGTTGAGATCCACGTGCTTCAGGGCGAGCGACCTATGGCTAAAGATAATAAGACTATTGGAAGATTCTCCCTTGATGGTATTCCACCAGCACCACGCGGTGTGCCACAAATCGAGGTGACTTTCGATATTGATGCCAACGGTATTCTACATGTTACCGCTAAGGATAAGGCTACTGGTAAAGAGCAGAAGATTAGCATTACTGCTTCGTCTGGTCTTTCTGATGACGAAATTACGCGTATGCGCGAGGGGGCAAAGGCGAATGAAAATTCAGACCGTGAAGCGCGTTAGACAATCGACACGGTTAATCATGCCGATACGCTGATCGTGCTATCTGAAAAAC
>CAXYUU010000078.1:0-10705 GCA_964292015.1 uncultured Acetobacteroides sp. | reverse complement strand
TCGTGTACCTTAAAATTGCTTATCTGTAGGTTGTTGGCATTGGTGGTGGCGTAGAAAGCCAGCATGACCACCAATAGCATAAGTCGTTTCATCTGAATAGTATTTTATAAAATTGGTCAGATGGCGGCCCATATGCGGGTATGATACTCCTACCTGGCTGGTGTATCATCTGCATATGGGTTTCATTAGGTTTAGTATCAAAGAGGATAGGCGCGATGCCTGTTAGGTTGGACTGTGGGTTATAGGTTTCTTACCCCTCTACCTCCAACGCGGTTGTCGCGGTTTTGGTTAAAGTTGGTGGTTATCCAGTCGCGGTTACTCACTAAAAGGGTGTTACCTCCGTCGAACCAGTTGCCCCCACGGGTAACTCCGCCGGTCTGTCCGCCACCCAAAGGAGGCCAGCCAGTCACATCGGCATTGCCATTGGTGGTTAGGTTACCATCGCCATTGGCCGAGGTAAAGCTGCTGTAGTTGTAGTTATATCCGCCAAGGCACTGCTCGTTAACGTTGCCAGTTAGCTCCATAATGCCGTAGAAGGAGGCTCCGGCCACTGGCCTATTGGAGGTTGATGTTGCCGCAAAGCCGCAGCGCAGAGGACCTCTGTTGCTGTTGCTATTTACCCCGTAGGCACATAATCCGGCACCCGAAGATATTGATACCTCGTTAGCGGCACCTGGATAAACAATGGCTCCCGAATTAGCGGCAAGAATGGTGGTGGTGCCCCATGCATATTCGCTCTGTAGGGGAGCACTGGCGCCTCTACAGCTCTTTTCATACTCAAATTCGGTCATTGGACGAAGTGCAGCCCAATCGAGGAATGCCGTTATATCGCCCCAGCTAAGCCAGTTACAGGCAATATTCTGTCCATCGTCGGCCTCGTCGTAAACTCCATTTAGGTTAAGGTCGCATCCCACCACTGCGGGTACGTTACTTACCTGTCCTGCCGTTTTTATACGAATACCATTCCGGCAGTTTTGGGGATTAGGTAAGCCCGCTATGGCAAAGGTACCGGGTGCCGAGTTGGGCGTATTGGTAAAGCGGGTAAGCTGCTGGTCGTAGGTGAGCGTGTTCAGGAACATGGCGTATGCCTCCTGACTAATTTCATACTTCATCACGTAGTAGGCGTTATAGCCTAGCGGGAACGTGGTTGGAAGAGCCGTAGTAGAACCCCAAGTGGCGGTAGATAGGTACTGTGCTGGCGTTAGCCCGGTAGTATTTTGGGTGTTGCCATCGATAAGTAGGGGAGCCGTATTGCCCGCTCCGGTAGTAAATCCGTACATGCTGCCGCCTCCTCGATTGCCATCGCCAACGCTAAAAGGTCCTTGTGGTACGTAAACCATCTCGATGCCGTTTAGCTGGTAGTTGAAGCTGTTGTCGGTAAGCGTCATCTTTAGGGTTATGGTTGCGGCCGAAACGGTTCCGCTTCCGGCCGCCGAGCGGTGTATAAATACCCCTTTGCCATCGGCTGTTGCGTCAACCTGAAGAACACCACCTGTTACTGTATGGTCGGCGGAGTTGGTGCTTAGTCCAACATGCTGCCATGGTAGGTTGTTGTTCGCACAGTCTTGGTATTTTAGGAAGATCCAAACCGCATCGTAGTTGGCGGGGCCGCCGTTTACTTTCCAGCTGTTATCCCATTGTACGGTAAACTGAATGTGGGTAGCATCGGGACGGGTAATAGCCCCTATTTGCAGATTGTTGGCAAACGAGGAGCCTGCAACAACGCACATCACAAGTAGTAAGAGTGCTTTTCTCATCATACAGCGTTTTATCTTATTTCAATGTTATTACAATTCAAACATGCTTTCGGAATGCCGTGAGTCGAGTACAATTCATCACAATTGGATCTCCTCGTTACTATTCCTGTATACAATTTTAATGAGGTAATGGATATTTATGGTAATGCTCTATGCAGCAGGTTCCCATTACAACCATACGGTATAACCACCACATCGTGGCGACTATTTAAATCGTATATTCTTGTTGTATTTTCTCCATAACGATGCGGAGAAGGGCTAGAGCCTAGCGACAATCCGCATTTTTCATTTATTCTAAAAAGCGATTTAAAAAATCTATATCGTATTACGAAAGAGTTTCGCAACTTGCTAATAATCTAATGTCTTAAGTCTAACATCTTCTTCCTACCGTCTTTTCATCCAGCGGTAGCGGCTGCTCTTATTGTCGCCAATGGTGTAGCCTATCATCAGCTCGTGTGAACCTAAATTCGAGAAGGTGGTTACCGATCCGAAGCCGAAGTTAAAGGCGTAGCCAAACTTAAAGTTTTGGTACTTGGCTCCCATGAGTACCAGTACAGCACCCGAGGTACGGTACGATAGTCCTGCCCAGTAGTCGGTTCGGTAGTATCCTTTAAAGTTGATGTCGGTATTAAACTGTCCCCTTTCGGTAAGGGTAATCATGGTCGAAGGCTCAATGTCGATGTAGTACGACGCCTTTATTTTGTATCCGCCGGTAATGTAGTAGTGGCGGAGGATTTCAGGTTTCGAGGCTGCATCGTCTACCGCAAAGCGGATGGCAGTTTGCAGGAGGTTGGTTACCGAAAGCCCGCCATAAAATCCCTTATAGGTATAGTGGGCACCAAAGTTGGCCTCGGGCGACATCTGGCTTACCTGCTTGCCCTGCATGAGCAGCGGGTCGTTGCCCCCTTGGTTGGGTAGGTCGTTGCTGGTGACGTTGGCCCTAAACTGAAACACGCTGAATGAGAGTCCCAGCGATAGCTGGTCGTTACCGCGTACCGGGGTGTGGTAGGCGTAGGTGCCCTGAAAACCGTTACGCGATACATCGCCATTCCAGTCGCTGTATACCATTGCGCCAAGACCAGTGCTGGCACCACCCGATCGCGACCGGCCGCGCGACCGGCCACCGCTCCTTCGGCTACCACCACCAAATGCGCTAAACGGGCTACCGCTCATCTGCGTTTGGAACGTGGCGATGTAGGTTTTGGGTGCCTTACCATAGCCCACCCACTGGTTGCTCGATGTTAGGGTAAACATGGTGGCTTCTTCGGCTCCGGCACAGGCGGGGTTGATGATATAGGGATTAAACATATACTGCCCCAAAAGCGGCTCCTGCTGTGCCCGTACACCCAACGGTGCAAGAGCCAGAAGAATTCCGGCTGCAATGGCTAGCGTATATGCTCGTTTCTTTATCATGCCTTGTGTTAAGTCGTTTATTGTTGCTGCTACAGTATGATGGTTACCGAACCTTTTAACGGAGGTACGGGTGTTCCACCATAGTTAAAGCTAACGATGTAGTGGTACGAATCGACCGGTAGCGGATTGCCGTTCATATCCTTTCCATCCCAAGCCTTACCGTCGGACTTTAGCTTGTAAACTAGGTTACCCCATCGGTTAAATACCTCAATTTTTAGGTTCTCGACCTTAAACTTGGCATCGGCGCCGTTTACCGGCGATGCGCCACCGAACAACCAGTCGTAGCTGATCTCGGGGATGTACCACTCGTCGTTAAAACCGTCGCCATTTGGGGTAAAGGCCGCAGGAATGCGAACGCCCCTAACGTCGCACATGTAAACGTGCACGGTGTCGGAGCCCACGCAGCTGTAGCTGTCGCTTACCGAAAGGGCAATATCAATATTGGCCGCATCGGCCACGTAGGTACTTGCTGTTCCTACCAGCTGGTTATCGATGGTCCAGGAGTAAATGTTTCCCCCATCAACAGTAGGGGTTATGGTTTTAGGCGAGTTGTAGCAGATGGAAAAATCATCGCCCAGGCTCACCTTTGGAAGTTCACGTGAAATGACCCTTACGGTATCGAACGAGCAGGACGAAAGGTCGTCGACTACCTGTACGGTAAAGGTTCCGGCCGTAGATATAATTCGTTTAACGGTAAATGCCTGATTTAAGTCGGCCCACTTGCTCAGGTTGTTCAGTATCGAGCGCTTACCATCGGTAAGCTGCACCTCGAGCTCGTAGGTACCCCCCTTGCAGAGGTTTACTAGGTTGTTGGTTGTGTTGGTAAACGACGAGATAGGTGCGTAAAAATTGGGCGTGTTTACCATAATATCCTGAACGTACTCCTCGCCGGTGCAGCCCCAGGGTGTTTTTTCGATGATGTGCATGGTGTAGATACCCCCCGCCATGTTGGGGAAATTCCAGGTAACCGCTACCGAATCGACTCCGGCATTTACGGGTACTATGGCACCGGTAGGTATATCGTTACCCTTCGGATCGGTAATGCGCCAGGTAAAGTTCGACAGCCCGTTAAAGCCCTTTACCCAGTACTTTTCTACACTACCCTGGCAGGCGTAGGGCAGGGCGGTTGTGCCCTGTCCGTACGCTGCCGTGGTAAGTAGTATGGCTACCACAAGTATGTGGAGTCGTTTTAGCATTAAATCGGTTTAACGGTTTGTTGTGATGGTTTAGCTCAGTAGGTTTCCGTTAGGAAAATTACTTAGCTACGTTGTTGCTAATGTGAAATACTGGGCCAGTTTTTGGAGCTCTAGCCAAATATATGTCAACATATTCATCTGTTGCATTTGCAATATATGTATATGTACCTGGTACAGTTGGAGAAGTTTGAGTTAATAAAGCTTTACGAGTTAATAACCCATTTACACCTTCAATAAAGAAGCGATAAGCAACAACTTTTTCTGTAGAAGTAGGGGCTGTTAACGTTTGCTTTATTGAAAAATTATAAGTTGCCAGTTTAGTCGTACCACCAGTTGTATCGGCAGCTGCAGTTATTTTAATACCTCTTGAATCATTTGTGGCATGAAGTGCAACTTCAGTGTTAATAACTTCATTCCAAGTCCATTTGTTCGTCCCAAATGTTTCTTCAACAGAAGTCCCTGTAGTTACGGTTCCTAACGTTTTAGTACCTGTAGATCCGTCAATAATAACAGGATACTTATCAATTCTATATTTCACATGAGGAGTACCAATTGCATTGATCTGGAATTGAACCGTCGCCTGGTAATCAGCACTAACGCAAGATGGCGATGCAATGTTAGATTTGTCCGCAACGATATATGCTGGTGAACCAACACCAGCAATTAGGCTATATGATGGCTTTGCGAAAGCATACACATTAAAATGAACGCCAACAGCATCTTCACAACCACCTAATGCAGCTGGTGCTTTTTCTTTTATATTTAAAGTGTACCTACCTGCATCAGGAAAAGTTAATTCGACATAGTTCGCTGCTTTATACGAACCTGCGGTGCTTGGGTCACCTGTAGCAATTAGAGGTGTTGGTATTGTTACATCTCCTGTTCCTGGTTTTTTAGTTACAGACCAAGTCCAAGAAAAGCCTTTAATTATCACATAATTACTTGCTTTGTTGTAAGAGGAGTGCCAGTCGCTGGGTTTTGCATAAAAACCATTTGCAGTATTTGCTTCAACCAAACTTGCAGTTTCTGTACCCAGAGTAACTCCATGAAGGTCTTTTAATTCAACATAATTATCACCACCAAGTACAGTTTGCCCCATTGCGCTACCAACAACCAGTGTTGTAGCAAGGGTAAGAGCATACCCTAAGATTCTAGATTTTTTCATACCGAAAAGCGTGTTAAAACGTAATTATTGTTTGTATCAAAAGTAAACTCATAACAGGATGGCGTACGAGCAGCAGGTGCCCGTATTCACTGTTTAGGTGGGTAGCTTTCGAGATGGATTTCCCTTACGTCCCAGATTGGGTACATATTCCACAGCGCAATCCCATTTCTACACTTTTCCCCATACTATACGCCACAAATTAACATATTATTTTACAATTAATAGTTATTGTAAACGGGTTATTTAAACTACATTTTGTTAAAAGTGTAAGTTGGCGAAGGTAACTTACTGTAAGTGGCTGTCAGCTAGGTGTAAAAATGTATCGGTTTTTATTTGTATTGTTAAATGTGTTAATATTAATTATGGGTATTACTACCTACTGGTTAGGTAGGGCTTGGTACGTATTGAGGCATGCCAAACGTTGTTAAAGTCCTGTTAAAGATTATGTATACGGCTGGTTTTGGATGTCATATTTTCGGTTGTGAGGTAGCTGCACACCTATACATGCCTACCACCCGCAATGGGCCATTTAAGGGTTGTGCCGGCGGTAGGTTGTCGGCTATGCTGTCAGATTGGTATGCTGATAATGGGCTCGTTGCGCTACGCCGAAATCTTTTTTTGGGAAACGGGAAGAGCGGGGAACTTGCGGGTGGAATTTGGGGAGTAGGGTAGTTTGGCACTGTATTGGAAGGGTAGGGAACAGGGAACAGGGAACAGGGAACAGGGAACAGGGAACAGGGAACAGGGAACAGGCGTAACTCTAGCCACCTGTTATCATGATACGTTTGTCGTGATACGTGATACGCATAAAAAAACACCCTGTAGGGCTGAATCTACAGGGTGGATACAATTTAAAAATAGTTGTGTCTGTACGGTAACAAGGGATCGCTACTCGTACAGAAAGGGAATAATACATGGAGGCATCACGCCTGCATCAGGTAAGTATGGAAGCTTCACGCTTGCATTAAAGTCACTATAGCTTTATATGGCAGTTCGTATGCTGTCGTTCTTTTAAGTTATGGCTCCATTCCGGAGGTCTATGTACAATCTTTGAGTACAAAAATGCATACCATGGTAAAAAAATCAAGTAGGCTTAGTCGTGTCTCTACCTGTGAGCTATTGCCTCGAGGGTAGTTGTACTAGTCAAAATAAAAAGGATGTCGTATGTTGGTTTGCCGGAAGCAAAGTAAGAGGTACTACTGGTAACTCTATTTCTCATTTCTAATCTATTGTCAAAAAATACCTATCTATCTCATAAGCGTAGTGCCCCAGCAGTTGCATGTGGCGTTACTGGATACGAAACTAGCGTATTTAATTAACAAAACAAAACATTCAAATAAATTTTATCGGTGTTGGTGCAAATTATTGCAATAAATACCGATTTGTTGCGATTTGAGGGTTCTTACAGGTGCGGAATGGCTTGGGGATTTCTAAATTTACCCGTACGCTCTGCTTCAACGGCAAAGTTATTAGGCTACGGGATCGTTTTGTAGTGTTTTCATACCTTGCTTGTTATGGTGCTGTGCGGAGTGAATTTGGTGAGGGAGGTGTCACGGGCAGGCTAGTGGGTCTTTTCTTTATTCTGTTTGATCCCTATTTTAGGTTGGTTACGTCGGCTTACTATTTTGGTGTCCTGGTACGAGTAGATAGCAAAAGCTGGGCGTGCCAACGGAAACGCAGGTGGTGCTACGTGTCTACCTTTAACTGTATCGCGATTAGGAACAATGTCTCATGACGCGAATGCGTACTCCGTACTGGATATGCCGAAGCGGGCAACCGGGGTGGTGGCTTGGGACTTCACCCATTGCATTCGTGGTCGTTTAGTAGAAATGAGGAGCTGCTGGAGTAGTCTGGTAACGAGCCAGCCATTCTCCGTTACGGGGGATGGTGTCGAAAAGCAACCACCCTGCATGTTTTTCTTACAGCGAGTGGCAGCGGTTTTGCACGATGTTCGACGTTACTGGGTAATTGTCGGTAGGCTACCGGATAGGCTTTCTTTCGAGCGTCTTTTCGAGCTTCTGTTGAATGGTTAGGGGGGCGATTTTCTTTTTCCCTTTTTTCGACTTGTCGGCCTTCTCCTCCTTTTCTATTTCCGATCTCAACGCTTCCTGTTGTGCCGATAGGTCGTTTACCACCATGGTGTAGATCTCGTCGAGTAGGCGGGGGTACTTGCTGTAGTGCTGCATGCTGGCTACAAACTCTTCGCGGGTAACCTTATTTTTTTCGAATACTTGCTTGTATAAGTATAGCGAGTCGACGTTTTCGGACTTGATTTCGGTAAACCGGCGGGTGTTGAGCACGCCATCGGAAAGGTGGATGTCGCGAATGATGTGGGCCATTTTTTTCTCCGATAGAACGTTGTCGTTTTTGCTGCAGGAGGCCAAGGCGGCTATGACAGCTATAAGGAGTATGATCTTTTTCATCGTCGTGAATGTCGAGTTAACGGTAAGCATTGGCGCTATGTGTGGGCAAAAGTAGGAAATAATTTGATACGAGTAGGGGCGAGGATAGGGATTTCGCGTTTAAGATTTGATTAGAGGGCTAACTAAATTTTGATTTGAATTGGTTGATTTTTATCATTCAGAACCACCCCGCCCTACGGGCACCCCTCCTTACCAAGGAGGGGAATTTGCTCCGATTACACATTGCACCAAGCGGCAAGCTCTCCATTTCAAATTCACCAACCCGGCAGTCGCGTACTTTCGATGTAAGCAGCTGATGGTAACGACAAAATTTGCACAGGGCGTACTCCCCTCCTTTTTTTAAGGAGGGGTCGGCGAAGCCGGGGGTGGTTTCTTTACAAATATGCCAAATGAATCAATCTTGTTCATACTCTATTATTAAGCGCGAAATCCCTGGGGGAGAGGATAGACTTTAGATATTAGACGCAGGTATTAAGTATGGGTCAAGTTCACGATACACAATTTGGCCTGTTACTTTGTGTTACTTTGTGCTCTTCTTTGTGATCTTAGTGGTTAGGTGCATCGCACGACACGCTACAGGCATGGCTATTTCCCTATCTTCTTAATAGGGAGTAGTGAGTTCATTTGGCACATCAGGCTTCTTCACTTCTCTATCTTTTTTTCTCCCTTCCTCTTTAACTTTCTTGATACGTGCGTTGTGATGCCAAGTAAGGATGCTGAGTAGCTACAACCAAGCATGGATTTACGCTTTACAATCGATACTATTCAACCACGTTGTGGTTGGTAGCCGCACCTTTATTCTTCCCCGTGTTTCTCACGGGGCTATTCATGTTGAAGCCCTTTAGGGCTTCTGCTTATGACGTAAGATTAATCAGTGTGAACTTATGCTCTATTTAATATGCCACGAGTAGCCGATAAGCCGTAATCCTGAAAGGATTAAATTTGATTAGCCCCGCATGCAATGCGGGGAAAGGCAACCGCCAAGTGGTAACAACCGCGGAGCGGTTGAATATTGAGCGAAGAATGGTATCACGACGTACGACATTAGTGACAGGATGTTCGATGTAGGAAAGAGTTGTTAGGTTCTTTATTAGGGAATAGGGAGTCGGGAGTCAGAGAAATATTCGGCACATCAGGCTTCTTCTCTTCTTTAACTTCCCTAACTTCATCTGCCTTCCCTACCATCCTCTAGCTGGTTCTGTTCTTTTTGCTATATTGCCGGCCATACTATAAGTAAACATCTATTTATGAAAGCTATTCTACTAGCATTACTGTCGATTCTATCGGCAGCGTCGTTTTCGCAGGGGCGGTATAGCGGGGTTATACGCGATGCCGAGACGCTGAAACCGTTGCCTTTTGCCACGGTTGTGGTTGCCCACAATCGTACTCGCGGCATTACCTCGAATCTTTACGGTGAGTTTGTCCTCAATGCTGGGGTTGCCGATAGCACCATCGCCATAAGCTACATGGGCTACCAGAGCCGAACCCTATCCATCCGGATGTTAAAGCCATCGCACAACGAGGTGCTGCTCGCTCCATCGATTTATAACATCAACGAGGTGGTGGTGTACCCAACCGAGAATCCGGCTCACCGGATCATTAATAATGCCATTGCCCATATTAAGGATAACAACCCCGACGAGAGCGCGTCGTACAGCTGCAGGGTGTACAGCAAGACCATCCTTCGGATGGAGCCGTACGCCAAGTCGAAACACGAGAAGACGTTTAAGCAGCTTGCCGACTCGTTGAACCTGCTGATTAACGAATCGGTGGCCGATAGGACATACCGCTATAAGGATATTACCGAGGAGAAGGTGGTGGCCAACAGGGTAAGCGGGTTTCAACATCCGGAGTTCAGCTTTCTCTCCTCGTCGTTTCAGCCCATGCACTTTTACCATACCAATATCAACCTGTTTGATATGCACTTTCTGAATCCGATCAGCCCAAGTAGCACCAAAAATTACCTCTTCCTGCTAAAGGATACGCTGGTTGTGGGGGCCGACTCTACCTTTGTGATCGAGTTTCGGCCGCGGCGCAACACCAACTTCAACGGGCTAAAGGGGTTTTTACACATTAGCAGCCGCGGCTGGGCCATACAGAATGTGGTTGCCGAACGGGCCGAAAAGGGTGGGATAGATGTGAAGATTGAGCAGCAGTATACCCTAGTAAAGGGACGGTGGTTTCCGCAGCAGTACCGCCATAAGGTGATTCTGAGTAGCTACCCTCCGGGGTATGGCGTGTGCTCGTATATGGAGGGTGAGGGTACGGTGTACGACGTGGCCGTTGCCAAGGTTCTCCCTAAACGTATTATCACCAGCACGGTGGATATTGCCGATTCGGCCAGCAGCTCGTATGCGTATATCGAGCGCTACCGTCCATCGCCCCTCACCAAAAAGGATTCGACCACCTACCGTAAAATAGATGGGATGGGGCGTAAGGCCAACTTCGATGGCGTTCAGTTTTTGATCGAGAGCCTGATGCAGGCTAAGATTCCGGTAGGATGGCTATCCATTCCCATCATGTCGCTTTACAGCAGCAACGACTACGAGAAAAATCGATTTGGCCTGGGGCTCGAAACCAACCGCAGGCTCACCAAGTACGCCTCGGTAGGCGGATACGTTGCCTACGGTACGCAGGATGACGGGTGGAAGTACGGTGGGTATGCGACACTCTTTCCTACCGGCGATATGCGTAGGTCCATCACGCTCAGCTACCGCAACGATGTGGATATGGCTACCCACTTTTACCTGG
>CAXYUU010000077.1:0-10711 GCA_964292015.1 uncultured Acetobacteroides sp. | reverse complement strand
TAATGGATGAGCGCCGCTACAACTTTGCGTCTTGTCTCCCTGCTTTTATTCTATTTGTGCTCTCCTAAAATACCGGAACCTTACTAGTTTTTACCAATGCTCTTCGGAGTAATTCCCCTCCTTGTCAAGGAGGGGTCGGCGCAGCCGGGGGTGGTTTTTTGTTGGAATAATAGTTGTTTTCCTAGGGTTCCAACCACCCCACCCTACGGGCACCTCCCGTTTTAAGCGGGAGGAATCGCGCTGATGAAGTTTCGGGGTTTACTCTGCTGGCCGATGCTTCGAAAGTTGGGAAAATTTCATGCTTCTTACTAGATCTGGTTGGAGCTATTTCCTTTTGTTTCAAAGAATGGAGGGCGCAGTTGGGTGGTTTTTTGTTAGAAGTTGAAAGGCAAAAAACAAGAGCCGCTGCACAACGCAACGGCTCTTCCTGTTTTATTTTGTTGGAATTAGTGAAGGAGCAGTCTGTGGAAATAAGATCACCCTAATCAAACCAACGTGTCAATATCTTCTTGTAACTTCGTCTAACTCCTGAAATAGCTTCGTCTAACTTCTTGCTATTTCCTCTCCACGTAAAACTCCGAGCTCTTCTTCCACTTCGGGAAGATGTGGCTGTTGGCTAGGTTGTAGCCAAGTCGGTAGAAGAGGATGGCATCCTGGTAAACCCCATCGATCTTATGAACCCCGGGGATAAACCTATCGGTAGGCTTGTGGTACACCTTTTTCCAGTAGTCGGCGTTGGCAAGAGCCGTCTTTTCCTTACCTAGGTCAACTGCCTCGACGTATCCCTTGGCAAATAGCGCTGGGACGCCCGCCTTAAGGAAGGGCTGCTGGTCGGAGCGGTAGAACATGCCGTTGTCGGGGGTTGGATCGGCGGCCATGTAGCGACCCTGCTTGGCGGCCTCCTTGGCCAGCATTGCGTCGAGCTCCGAGTGCCCGGGGCCGGTTACGGTGACATCCTTAAACTTACCAAGGAAAACGAACACGTCGGTGTTGAATACCGCCACGGTTTTCTTCATGTCGAACGAGGGGTGCTGCACGTAGTACGAGCTGCCCAGCAGACCCGACTCCTCGGCGGTGGGCGATAGGAAGAGCACCGGGCGCTCGGGTGCCGGTCCGTTTTTAAATGCCTGGGCAATGCCTAGCATCCAGGCCATAGCCGAGGCGTTGTCGGAGGCACCGTGGCAGATGGAGTCGCCCGCAATAGGGGCGCCAAATCCTAGGTGATCCCAGTGACCGCTGTACACGATCACCTCGTTGGGGTACTTGCTGCCCTTGATGTAGCCCGCCACGTTGGGCGACTGGCAGCGGTTAAACTCGTTGCGGATGTTGATCGAAAAGGTCGAGTGCAGGTCGATGGCGGTAAACGAGCGCTTGGCCGAGGCCGCCATTAGGTCGGCAAGGTGGTAGCCAGCGGCCTCCATCAGGCGGGATGCGCCTGCCTGGGTAAGCCAGCCCGATACCATGCAGCGGCGAGTGGCCAAAGCCGGCTCGTCGATGTAGTACTCCAGGCTGTTGGTGTGGCCATCCACCACGCTCCAGGGGTATCCGGCACCCGCATTGTCGTGGACGATGAGGCATGCGGCAGCTCCGCGACGCTCGGCCTCCTCCAACTTGTAGCGCCAGCGGGCGGAGTAGGTCATCGCCTTTCCCTTAAATAGGGTGGTGTCGTTGTTGTAGAATCCGGGATCGTTTACCAGCACCACAATGGTTTTGCCCTTCACGTCGACATCCTTAAAGTCGTTCCACTGGCTCTCGGGGGCATCTACACCAAAGCCTAGAAATAGGATGGGCGAATTGCTGATGTTGATATCGGTATTGGTGGTGGGGCTCCAGGCGGTGTACTCGGCTCCGGTTTGTAGCGATAGCACCCCGCGAGGCGTACCTATGTTGAGGTTTTGGGGCAGGCTGCTGCGGATGGCTACCAGCGGCACCTGCTGGGTGTAGCTGCTGCCAAAGGCGGGACGTAGCCCCATCTTCTTCATCCGTGCCGACAGGTAGGCCACCGTGCGGCGTTCGCCAATCGTGCAGGGGGCGCGACCCTGTAGCGAGTCGGCTTCGAGCGTAAGCACGTCGCGTACCATCTGGCGTGGGCTGATGGCCTTTTCACCCTTTTGCGCCATTGCCGAGGCCGCAAAAAGGAGGAGTATCGTAAAAAGCAGGTTACGTTGCATAGTGTTTATTTTTTCTCCCGCAAAGCTACCATTCTCCCCGATAGCGGCAAGCATTTAGACATCTATTTGAAGGGTATGGTGCTGTATGATGGAGAAAATGGTAATCCATCTATGGTTGTCTACCCGTAGGGTATGGTAAACCAACGACGCGTCGGGGTATCTCAACTATGTAGAGCTGCAAAATTATAGAACCACAGGGTGCTAGTGTTTTGCACAGTAACAAAATGAAGATACCTCGGGATATTATCATTTTGTAAGCCTACAAAATACAAATGCCTTGGGGTGTTTCTATTTTGCACGATGACAAAATGAAGATACCCTGGGGTTCTTTTAATTTGTACACCTGCAAAATGAAGATACCTCGGGATGCTTCCATTTTGCAGGATAGCAAAATAGAGATGCTTCGAGGTGCTACAGTTTTGCATATGAACAAAGTGGAAAACCCTCGATTGTTGTGCATTGTGGGGTGCTGTTAGGAGGGCATTAACCGAAGGATGCCTATTTTTAGGTGTTCGGATGCAGGCTTCAATCGGGTGATGGGTATTTTATGAGTTATGGTAGGGGGACTTCATCCTGCAATTCGTTTTTTTCGAGGAACAACGAAGAGTTGTGCAACAGGGGAAAAGGGGCTGCGGCTGCAGCACGATATGGTGCCTTCGGGGTGCATTGCCTGCCCCTTCATATTCTGCTAAAGCCTCCTGATGTGGCATATCCGCTAGAACGAGATGCGGTACCCAACGTTAATTTGGAGGTAGTGAAACCCCTCGCTGGTGGCTATATGGTACCCAATGCCGATGCCGAAATTCTTGTACCGCGCACCCGCCTCGCCGGCATAGCCAAACTCGCCCGGATCTTCCTCGGCCTTGTACCACCCAAAGTCGGCGGCAAGGTATGGGGTTATCCTCTTTTGGTTAAAGGTGTAAACCCCCTTTACTACAAAGGCCGTGAGGTTGGTCTTGCCCATATCGAATCCCTCGACGGTTTTACCCGGAAAAGAGGAGTGGTTAACCTCCCCGCCCAAAGCCAGCTTGGGGGTGAGGTGGTAGGTGCCGTTTACGAAAATATCAAATCCCGTTTTGCTGATGTTGGCAGCATCGCCGGTAGGCATGGCCAGCCCACCGCCTACACCAACGCTCCACCTGGCATCCTGCGCATAGCCCGTAGCGGCAGCAGCCAGTACAATGACCATAACCCATAGCAGCTTCTTCATAGCGATTCCTATTTTGTGGTTAGTAAACGAAAGCCAACCACAAGTTAACGCGCGGGTTTGCTAAAGTCAACTATCCAGAATTTTATGAAGGATGATGGAGTAGGAGGGGGGCTGTGGTATGGGGGGGAGGAGGAGAGGACATCGTATACCTTAGTGCAAGTTTGAATGAGTGTGGAAAGTGAGTATACGACTAATATATAGATTCGTTTTTTTGGAATTAGAACACTAATATATTTACTTCGAAAGAAAAATGATGAGTGAGACTAAGCCTAGATACCTTTACCATTTTACAAGAGTTGAAACAGCTGCGAAGATATTATCCAAAATGCAATTAAGATTGAATGATTTTGGAAGTGCAAATGACCCTACAGAGAACCTTAATCATATTTTCAACAAATCGTTTAATCCTTCTGAGTATGGTATTGCTCGAAGAATGCGGGAACTGAAGATGCTCTGTTTTAGTTTTGAAACCGATAATAATGAGTGCGTAAACCTCCAGCCTATGTGGTATCACTATGGAGATAGATGGAAAGGTATATGCTTAAAAATTGACTATGATAAATTCGTCGAGGAAAATCAAAGTATCATAAAGAAGTATGGAATACAAGAGGGAAAGGTAACGTATGATCGATATTGTCGGTCTCCTATTCCTGAAGTTTTGATTGGTACAGCACCTGGGGGCCCTGTTTCTTCATCTGAATCGACATTTAAAGATTGGATTACCTACGAATCTAACTGGTGAAAACGATTTTTCTGTAAGGATCACTCATGGCGTTATGAAAGCGAATATCGGTTTTTAGCGATGAAAGATTATACTGACGATATTTTCTTGAGCATTAGTAAATCGCTAAAAAAGGTAATACTTGGTTTAGATTTTGACGCAAATAGTGATTTTGTTAATTCGTATAGGGAGTTGATTTCTCAAAGCGAAGTATATTCAGATGAAATAAGGTAATAATGGTAAATTGTTTTTTTTTAAGAGAAATTGCAGATGAATTATTGGAAGGTGTAGAATGGGATAAGTCATTTGGTGGAGTATACTTAAAAAAATAGAGACGCACCCCGTGCGTCTCTACCTGTATTGTACGAAGCCTTCTTGTAACCTCGCTTAACTTCCGGAATAGCTTTATCTAACTTTCACCCCAAAGCTACATCCAAGACACCTGCTCGTTCTCGGCCAGGTATAGGGCGTAGTCGCGCAGGGCGTAGGCCGTTGCGGCATCTATTTGGGGTAGCTCGATGGTTTCGCCAGCAAGGTATAGGGTGGCGGTGGCGCGGCCACGGGGCCTCTGCCATATGGACTGCCGTACGGATACCCCTTGAATTTTATGAAGGGCAAACATGATTCGTTGGTGACCAAACGCGCCGTTGCTGGCCACCATGTGCTGTTTGTCGAGGTAGAAGTAGCGGTGGCGCCAGCTCAGGTAGGCAAAGGGGATATAGGCAATGGCCCACACACCTCCCCACATTAGGGGCGTGGAGTGGGTAAGGTAGCCTACTGAGGTGGCAATGGTGGCGGGCAGGAGTCCGGCCATCAGCCAGAGGTTACGCAGGTAAATATGGTGGCTGCGGTGCGGGATCTCCGGCTCGGCCATCAGGCTGGTGCCAAAGAGGGCGTGCTGTATCTGCTCTACCTGAGGGGCGGTGCAGCCTGGCACGTTGGCCTTAAGCTTTTCGGTCTCCTCCATCGAGGAGGCTTGCCCCACCGAAACGGCGTAGATGCCCAGCAGCCGTCGGAACGGGTTGGATGTCCAGCTCAGGGTTTGAATCTTACGAAAGGGAATAAGGATGCGCTTGTGCGCTATCAGGCCAGCATCTAGCACCAACCGGCTGGTAGTATGGCTCAGCTTTAGGTTGAAGTACCAGGCGAAGGAGGCCGTAATGGCTCCCACCATCGAGAAGAGGATGGCGCACAGCATCCCCACGGTTAGGTAGATGGCCAGCTGGCCGGAAGCCTGCGAGGTGAGCTGTTCCAGGGTGTTTGCCACCGTCTGCTGCCACCTTTCGGGCAGATTGTTGTAGGTGCCAAAGAGGAAGCCGTACACGATAACAATCACCTTGATGTGGTTGTTGGTGAGGCCCACGCGCAGCAGGTCCATCGGGCTTAGGCGTACGATGGTGCTCTCGGGTTCGTCTGCGGGGGATGCCTCCTCTACATTTTCGGTGGTAGAGGTCGCCGATCCGAGGTTCACCAACCGTTCCACCTCGCGGATGGTGGTCAGGTTTAGGGCGTGCAGGGTAATCTCGGCACCCTTGGCTCCAGCCGTATTTATCTCCAGCGTGTAGACGCGCAGGAGCTGTTGCAGTAGGTCCTGCTTCATGTTGAGGCTCTGGATTCGCCCGAGGGGGATGGATACCTGCTTCTTGCGGATGTAGCCGCTGCGCACCGTCAGCTCGTTGCCCGCAATCTGGAAGGTGAAGTTGACGTACTCCAGAATGGCTTGAGCAATCGATAGGGCAATGATAGCTCCCAGGGCAATCCAAAGTAGTAGAATTCTATCCTCCCGGTCAAAAAAGTAGATGATAATAAGTGGCCATATGTTTTGGCTGATCCTTTTTATGGAAAGGGCAAAGTATATGGCGGTTCCACCCAGATGCAGACGGGTGGGACGGTAGAGATTGATGGGGTTAGCGCTCATGGGCGATGGTTTGCGAGAGGTGTTCCATCAGTTTTTCGGCATCGGTGAGGCTTAAGCCGGGAATCTTGAGATCTACACTGCCGCTTCCGGCCGTGTAAATGTGGAGCGAGGCCAGCTCGAAGATGCGCGAGAAAATACCGCGCTTTACCTCCACGTGCTGGATTCTGCGGAGCGGAACGGCCAGCTCGCGCCTAAAGATGAGCCCGCTGCGGTAGAGCAGGTCGTGCTGGCGGATGCAGTACCCCTTGTACTTGAATCCCGCCATGATGAGGTATACCTGTAATCCCAGCATACTCAGCATCAGCCCCACCAGTAGCAACGAGAATATGATGGGGTGCAACCAGAAGCTGTGGATTCCAAACAGCACCCCAAAGATGATGGCGGCAAATATGAATACGTACAGCACAATAGCATTGAAGAGCTGCACCATGATGTAGTCGTTCTGCAGCCGCGTGTAGTTGACATGCGAGGCGTTGGGGAACTCCTCAATATTAACGGATTGGTTTTCGAATAGCATTTTTGTTTTCAAAGGTAATTAACTGGGTGAGATGGGCAAGAGCAATAAAAAAATAGAGACGCACTCCGTGCGTCTCTACCTGTATCGTGCGAAGCCTTCTTGTAGCCTCGTTTAACTTCTGGCTGTTACCCTACCTGCAGGCCCAACCGTTTCCACCTGCTTTCGAGTAGGCGGGTGTACTTTTCCCTTGTTGTGGGTTGCAGGAAGCTAACGCTAATAAGGTGCAGCCACTGGGGGTAGGCTTTGGCTAGGCCGTCGGTTACCTTGGTTATGGTGGCCTGGTTAAGGCCGAGCACCTTTGCCCCGTAGTAGTCTATAAAGTCCTGTCGGCGCAGCTCCTTCTTTTTCCCGTTTAGCATTAGGGCAATTTCCTCTTCGGCATCTACCACAATGGTGCTGTTGAGCAGGTCGTATGCGGGCGATAGCTCCACCCTGTTTTTGCGGGTAACGAGCGACCAGTTTTTGGTGTGCATATCCTCGTTGCCTACCAAAAAGTTGAAGAGCACCAGCCTAAAGAGCTTTACCTTTTCGATGGCCGGGAAGGTGCAGTAGGTATCAATAACCTTTGCAAGCCGTTCCATGGTAAAGTTGTACTTAACATCGCGGGGCAGTCCGGCCAGCTGCGAGAAATCTTCGACCGGCAGCTTGCCCGTTTTTCCCACTCGGTCGAATCGTTCGATAAAGTAGCTGAGGCTACCATCCTTGCAGTAAACCAGCCCACATGGTGGGATGGTAATACCCGCTGCCTGGGCCATTCGCATGGTTACGCCTTCGTTTTCGGGAAGCTCGCTGTAGTGCGAATGTTGTGGTTTTATGATGTAGGTTCCGTGCGTATCTGCAATGTCGAATCGACCTTCCGATACGTTGAGTATGGCGCTTAGCTTTGGCTGTACACCTTGGATCGATATTTTTCCGGTTCGCTGTGCCGCTTCCTGTAGCTGCTCTTTTGCCGTGTAGGCCAGCGGGTGTAGCACCGATAGCTTTGGCGAAAGTAGCTTAAGACCACTTTTCGAGAATGGGGTTTCCGTTAGCTCGTACGTTATGGGGCATCGGTTCATGGCTCTACCTCCCTCTGTATGGTTACGGCACCAACGGTATCGGCACCGCAAAGGATAAGCTGTTCGAAAAGGTCGGTTCTATCGACCTTGTACTTTCGGAATAGGGCTTCGAGCTGAAACCCCTCGGGTAGTAGCCCTTCGAAAAAAGGAGGGAAGGTGTTGAATGTATACTGGTGTTGGCTGGTGGGCATGGTAAGCGATACCGCAATGCCATTGTAGCCGTCGAGGTAGGTAAAGGTGTAGGTGCTGCTGTCCGATTCGGTAAGGTATCCGGCCAGCTGGTTCATTACGTAAATGCTAGCTGTTCTCATGGTGCTGTAGGGTGTCGAGATGCTTACTCTTAAGCTCAATGGAAATATTTAGGACGTTAAATACCCTCAGGAGCGAATCGAATCGGACGGTTGGTTTCCCTTTTTCGATATCGAAAACTACCGTCTTACCGACACCCGCAAGGGTTGCCAGCTCCAGCTGCGTGATACCCGCAGCCTTTCGATGGAGGAGAACTATTTCTGCAATTGTGGATGAGTCCATGTTTTTACCGTTATAGCGGTAAAAATAGGCAATTTATGCATCGGTATTCATAAATACCGCCGATAATCGTGTTATTTACCGCTATAGCGGTAAATGTTGATGGTTTTTGCGTGATTGTCCTCGTCAGCCTGCGGTTTGGTAAACAATTTACCGCTATAGCGGTAAAAAAATAGAGACGCACGGAGTGCGTCTCTACCTATATCGTGCGAAGCCTTCTTGTAACTTCGTTTAACTTCCGAAATAACTTCCTCTAACTTCTGGCTGTTTACCCTACCTGCGAACCCGGTTTCACCTCCTCGTTTGGCTTTACCAAACGAAGGGTACCATCGGCATCCTGCGCCATAAGGATCATCCCGTTGCTGGTGATGCCCTTAATTTCGCGAGGGGCGAGGTTTACCAGAAAGCAGGCCTGCTGGCCAACGAGCTGTTCGGGCTCGAAGTGCTCGGCAATACCCGACACAATGGTGCGCGAGTCGATGCCGGTATTCACGGTAAGCTTCAGCAGCTTCTTGGTTTTGGGTACCTTTTCGCATGCGGTGATGGTTCCCACGCGGATGTCCATCTTGGTAAAGTCGTCGAATTGGGCTTCGTCCTTTTGAGGCTCGGCCTTAAACTCCTTAAGGGCGTTGGCCAGCTTGGTGTCCTCGAGCTTCTTGATTTGGGCGGCAATAACGTCGTCCTCAATCTTGTCGAACAGCAGCTCGGGAGCGCCTAGGGCATGTCCCGCCTCAAGTAGGTCGGTGCTGCCCAGCTTGTCCCATCCAAACTCGGGGGTGTTGAGCATCTTCAGCAGCTTTTCGGCCGAGAAGGGGAGGAAGGGCTCGAACACGATGGCCAGGTTGGCGGTAATTTGTAGCGCCACGTTTAGGATGGTTGCCACGCGATCCATGTCGGTTTTGGCCACCTTCCAAGGTTCGGTGTCGGCAAGGTACTTGTTGCCTAGGCGGGCGAGGTTCATGGCCTCCTTAAGGGCATCGCGGAAGCGGTACACCTCCAGATAGCCCTCTACCGTCTTCTTAATCTTAGGCATCTCGGCAAGGGTCTCCCTGTCGAAATCGGTAAGCTCGCCGGCGGCTGGGATCTTAGCGTCGAAATACTTTTGGGTAAGTACCAGGGCGCGGTTTACGAAGTTGCCGAAGATGGCTACCAGCTCGCTGTTGTTGCGGGTTTGGAAATCCTTCCAGGTAAAGTCGTTGTCCTTGGTTTCGGGGGCGTTGGCGCAAAGCACGTAGCGCAGCACATCCTCCTTACCGGGGAAGTCTACGAGGTACTCGTGCAGCCATACGGCCCAGTTGCGCGAGGTCGATATCTTGTCGCCTTCGAGGTTAAGGAACTCGTTGGCGGGTACGTTTTCGGGAAGGATGTAGCTACCTTCGGCCATCAGCATCGATGGGAACACGATGCAGTGGAACACGATGTTGTCCTTGCCGATGAAGTGCACCATCTTGCAATCCTCGCTTTTCCAGTACTTCTCCCAGTCGGGGGTCAGATCCTTGGTAGCCGAGATGTAGCCAATAGGGGCATCGAACCACACGTAGAGCACCTTTCCGTCGGCACCATCAACGGGCACCGGAATGCCCCAGTCGAGGTCGCGGCTTACCGCACGGGGCTGTAGCCCTAGGTCGAACCAGCTTTTGCACTGGCCGTATACGTTGTTTTTCCACTCCTTATGATCCTCCAGAATCCACTTCTCGAGGTTCTTCTGGTACTGATCCAGGGGAAGGTACCAGTGTTTGGTCTCCCTCATTACCGGCTTGCTGCCGCTCACCATACTTTTGGGGTCGATGAGGTCGGTGGAGTTTAGCGATGTGCCGCACTTCTCGCACTGGTCGCCGTAGGCACGGTCGTTGCCGCAATGCGGACAGGTACCCATGATGTAGCGGTCGGCCAGAAATTGCTTGGCCTCCTCGTCGTAGTACTGCTCCGAGGTTTGCTCTACGAACTTACCCTCGGCGTGCAGCTTTTTGAAGAACTCCGAAGCGGTGGCGAAGTGGGTGGGCGAGGTGGTACGCGAGAAGATGTCGAACGAAATGCCCAATCCCTTGAACGAGTCGCCGATAATCTTATGGTACTTATCCACTACATCCTGAGGGGTAACGCCCTCCTGCTTTGCCTTAATGGTGATAGGCACCCCGTGCTCGTCGGTTCCACAAACGTGAATCACATCCTCGCCCCTAAGACGAAGGTAGCGGGTGTAGATATCCGCAGGGATATACACGCCGGCAAGGTGCCCAATATGTACTGGCCCGTTGGCGTATGGAAGCGCCGAGGTAACCAGGTGTCTTTTAAACTGCTTCATTGCTTATGTCGATGTCTTAATTTGCAAGATACTGTAATCCAGAAAATGGACGAACCGCAAAGTTAACCAAATGCGGCGAGAGCGCAAAAGGAGATGGTGGTAAGATTGGGTGGTAGCGTAGGATGTCGCCAAACCAGCGTAAAGAGCTGAACAGTACCAAGACTTACGGATAAAAATGTGTATTTTTGCACAAAATCCACCGCCATGCGATACCTCGACCCTAAAAACGACTTGACCTTTAAACGGATTTTTGGCGAACATCCACATCTGTGCATGAGCTTGTTGA
>CAXYUU010000076.1:0-10720 GCA_964292015.1 uncultured Acetobacteroides sp. | reverse complement strand
CAAACAAAATCCCGTCACCCAATACTGGATGACGCTTGAAATATTTGGTAAAATAGTATCCTAAAATTATAACGAGCGAACAATGGTGGCCACACGATCGGGTCCAACCGAAACTATTTTAATAGGAACGCCTGTTTCCGTTTCAATGTACTTGATGTACTCCTTTAACTCGGCAGGTAGCTCGTCGTAGGTTGTACTCTTCGAGATGTCGGTTTTCCATCCCTTAAATTCCTTGTAAACGGGCTCGATAGGCTCGTCTATTTCGTAAGGAATACGTTCGGTAACCTCGCCCCTAACTTTGTAAGCTACGGCCACCTTTATGGTGTCGAAAGAATCCAGAATATCTGCCTTTGTCATGATAAAACCAGTTACCCCGTTTAGCATAACCGCATACTTAAGAGCAACAAGGTCGAGCCATCCGGTGCGGCGTGGGCGACCGGTGGTTGCACCAAACTCGCGACCAATACGACGAATCTCCTCACCAACCTCGTCTTCGAGTTCGGTTGGGAATGGACCGCTACCAACACGGGTACAGTATGCTTTAAATATGCCGTAAACCTCGCCAATGCGGGTTGGGGCAATACCTAAACCTGTACAAGCACCAGCACAAATAGTATTAGATGAGGTTACAAAAGGATACGAACCAAAGTCTAGATCTAAAAGTGCACCTTGAGCACCTTCGGCAAGAATAGTCTTTCCCTCTTTTAGGTATTCATTAATTTCGAATTCACTATCGATAAACTTGAAGCGCTTGAGATTCTCAATACCTGCTAGCCACTTTTGTTCGTATTCGGTGATGTCGAAATCGTAATCGTAGTGCTTAAGCAATTCGTAGTGCTTTTGCTTTAGCGCTTCGTACTTTTGCATGTAGGCTGGCGAAATGGTATCACCAATACGAAGACCGTTACGTCCAGTTTTGTCCATGTAAGTTGGTCCAATACCCTTCAGTGTCGATCCAATCTTAGTCTTCCCCTTCGAAGCCTCCGAAGCGGCATCCAAAATACGGTGTGTCGGAAGTATTAAGTGCGCTTTCTTCGAGATGAAAAGCTTTTTGGTAAGATCAGCACCTAGATCTTCGAGCTGTTTGATTTCTTCCGAAAGAATTACCGGATCAATTACAACGCCATTTCCAATGAGGTTGATGGTATCGTGGAAAATTCCAGAAGGGATGGTGTGAAGAACGAATTTGGAATCGTTAAACTCTAGCGAGTGCCCTGCGTTAGGACCACCCTGGAATCGGGCAATAACCTCGTAGTTGGGGGTCAGCACGTCTACGACCTTACCTTTTCCTTCGTCTCCCCACTGAAGACCTAAAACAACATCTACTTTCATCAGAAGAAGCATTTAATTTATATAGTTCAGATGTAACCCGCACTACTAAACACTCAATTGTGCAGAGGAATGCGGGTTGCAACTGCTCGTTTCTTACAGCTTATAAAAGTATAAAATTAAACAATCCACCTATGTTAATCATTGTCAATTCTACCTTAACGCAAAAGGGAGAAAGATGAAGGGGGAGTTGGCAATGCCAACTCCCCCTTCAAAGTATAAATGTTTGAATTGAAGAATCTCAAATCTGTAGAAACGTAAAAAGTATAGCTGCTTGCTAACGAAATACTCTACTTAGCTGGTTTCTTGTTTTTACAACTTTGGCAGGTACCGTAAAAGTAAAGCGAGTGGTAGGCTATCTTAAAGTCCATCAATCGCCCTGCAGTATCCTGAATTTCTTGTATACGTGGATCACAAAACTCGATTACTTCTCCACAATCTAAACAGATAAGATGGTCGTGCTGACTGCATTCAAACGCTTTTTCGAACTGAGCAAGGTTCTTACCAAACTGGTGCTTGGTAACCAGCCCGCACTCTAAAAGTAGCTCGATGGTATTGTAAAGTGTTGCACGACTCACTCGGTAATTCTTATTCTTCATGTAGATGTAGAGGGTCTCCACATCAAAGTGACCCTCGCGAGAATATATTTCGTCTAGGATGGCAAATCGTTCGGGAGTTTTACGATGACCACGTTTTTCGAGGTAGTCGGTAAAAATTTTCTTAACGGTATCGCGAGAATCGATGCAAACCATAGTACTAGTTTTTATTACAAATATACAACTACAAATTTATTTAGATTTATTAAAAACACAAGAGTACGTAAAATATTTAGCTAGGGTTCAAATGGGTAATAGATACCACATTCTTAAAATGTTAAAGGGCTCCTCCGAAGAAGTAGGTAACCCTATCCTAATTCAAGTAGCACCATTGGTGCCCCTACTCTTCGATCTTCTCAACCCGGTTAATCGTATCAACCCCCTTTACCTTCATTAGATTTAAAATAAGGTTGTTGAGATCTGTTCGGCTGTATACGTAAAGGTCGATATATCCTTCAAAGATGCCATCGTGACTCTCGATGGTAAAACGCCGCATATTCACGCTGAGCTGCTCGGATATTAGATTGGCAACATCGCTTACAATTCCAATTCGATCGATGCCACGTATCTCAATTCTGCTAAGAAACGACATCAGCTTGTGCACCGACCATTTTGCGTTGACAATCCTATCGCCATGCTGGGTGGATAGGCGAATTGCCTCGGAGCATACTTTTTTATGTATCACAACATTATCGTCCTCGTCGAGATATCCGATTACATCGTCACCAGGAATAGGTTTACAGCACTCCGAACGAATATAGGATAGGCTTGCGGTATTATCAACGACGTTTTCTTCGAGTATGAAGGGTTTTTTGAGGTCAACAACAGGCTTTACCCGCTTGTCATCCAAATCGTCTCCGGTGCCGTTATCGTCAGCGTCCGAATTGATATGAACTAGTCCCCCAAATGTAATATTCCAGTATCGTACAAAGCGGTTTGCCTTATTTTGCTTAAGGATTTTGCTTAAATCGTCGAGATTTATGATGCCAGCCCCAATCTTGCTGTACAACTCCTCCTTATTGTGTACCTGATATGCCGGAAGAACCTTGTTGAACACCCGGGAATTGGGTGTCAACCCCATTTTTTGAAGACTTGCAGCAAGAACCTCCTTTCCTTTGGCGATTCGATTCTTTACTTCGGCCTTTAATGCGCTTTTGATATACGTCTTAGCCTTTGTCGTTGTCACAAAGTTGAGCCATTCGCTTTGCGGCTTTTGGTTATTGGCCGTTAGGATTTCTACCTGATCGCCACTATTAAGGATAAAGTTGAGCGGTACCAGCTTATGGTTAACCTTGCCACCTATGGCATGATTACCTATCTCTGAGTGTATTTCGTAGGCAAAATCGAGTGTTGTAGACTGCTGAGGCATCACCTTTTCAAAGCCCTTAGGCGTAAACAGCACAATTTCGGATCCAAACAGGTTCAACTTAAAGTCTTCCAAAAACTCAATTGCATCACTCTTGGGATCTTCACGCAGCCCGCGAATGTGATTGATCCACTTGTCGAGTTCCGTCTCGTGATCGGCAGCGGTTTGGTCGGTGCCCTTATACTTCCAGTGTGCTGCAAAGCCACGCTCGGCCACCTCGTTCATCCTTTCCGACCGTATTTGCACCTCGACCCAAGTACCCATCGGCCCCATCACGGTACAGTGAAGCGCCTCGTAGCCTGTAGCCTTAGGGGTACTCACCCAATCGCGAAGCCTGTCGGGTTTGGGCTTGTATATTTCGGTAATCATGGAGTAAATATGCCAGCACTGGGCACGTTCGGGAATCCCTACCGAAGGATTAAACACTATTCGAATGGCAAAAAGGTCGTAGATCTCGCTAAAAGGAATCTTTTTGACCTGCATTTTCTTCCAAATGGAGTAAACCGACTTTAACCGACTACTCATCTCGAATACCGTACTACTTTCTCCCAGCTTCTTAATAATGGGATGCGTAAAGAGATCGATAAGCTCGTGCCGATTGGTCTCGGTTTCCTCTATCTTTTTTACAATATCGTTATACGCCTCGGGGAATCGGTATTTCAGGCTTAAATCTTCGAGCTCTGTTTTTATGGCGTACAGTCCCAACCGATGGGCAAGTGGTGCAAAGAGGTAGATGGTTTCGCTGGCGATCTTCATCTGCTTGTGCGGCGGCATCGAATCGAGCGTTCGCATGTTGTGCAGCCTATCGGCCAGCTTGATGATGATTACGCGCATGTCATCGGTAATCGTCAGCAGCATCTTACGGAAGTTCTCGGCTTGTAGCGAGGAATTTTGGTCGAACACTCCCGACATTTTGGTAAGACCATCTACCAAGTAGGCTATTTTAGGGCCAAAACGGTATTCGATATCTTCGACGGTAAATTCGGTATCCTCCACCACATCGTGCAGCAAGGCCGAGGTAATCGACTTTGCTCCAAGGCCAATTTCGTGAGCCACAATACGTGCTACAGCAATTGGATGCAAGATGTAGGGTTCTCCCGACTTACGCCGTACGCCCATGTGGGCTTCGTTGGCAAATACAAATGCCTTGCGGATCATCTCCACTCCGCTCTCATCAACTTCGCGAATACAGCTTCCGAGCATCTCTTCGAAATGCTCGTTAATCATTAGCTGCTCATCTTGTATTGACATTGGGGCTTGTTCCACTTTCGACATTGCTATTTACCTAAAATTCTACTATTCGTTCAATTGGACCATTCATCTACCATTTTATGCAGTAGTAAATGCTCCTTGGCTCATGTTCCGTTTAAAGGAAATTGGAGGGCTAATATATCAAAAAAAGAAATTAGTCCGTCGTGATTAACGCCTTACCGTTGTAAATACGCCTTCATTTCCAACCATCCCCGTCCAATTTGCCAACGGGTTACTATCGCCTGCCTACTACTATTTCTGAGTAATCGGCGGGATCCAGATACTTTTTTGCCAACTCCTGCAGCTCATCGGCGGTGATGCCAATCACCTTTTCGAGATGGTGCGAAAAGAAGTCGAGAGGCAGTCCGGCTTGGTACAGGTCGAGTATGGAATCAACGATACTAAATGGCCCGTCGAGCATACGAAGCATCTCGCCTACGAGGTAGTTTACCACCAGCGAAAGCTCCTCGTAATCGACCTTTTCGGTACGAAGGCGTTCCATCTCCTTAACTATTTCGGCTATGGTAGGGTTGGTTACCGCCCAACCTACCTCGGTAGAGATGGTTATGTAGCCACTTTCCTGCAACGAAACCAGCGAGGAAAATATACCATAGGTGTACCCCTTATCCTCCCGGATGTTGGCCATCAGGCGCGAACCGAAGTAGCCTCCAAAGAGGGTGATGAGCACCTGCATGCCCGAATAGTCGGGGTGATTGCGTGGAAAGAGCACCCTGCCCATGCGAACGGCCGACTGAACAGCATCCTCCTTTTCGATAAACACCTTATTTGGAGCGGGCAAGTTGGATAAGTCAATTACCGGCTCATCGGTGGTATTCCGACGGATAACGGCATCGAGCTCACGTGCCACATTGGCCACCTCCTCCTCGGTTACTATTCCCGAAACAAAGATCAGCGCCCCCTGTTGCAGGTAATGCTCGCTATGAAAAGCCTTTAAATCGGCGCAGCTTAGGGCATCGTAATCTTCCGGGTTGGCAAAGGTGCCGTAGGCGTTGTCATTCCCGTATAGAGCCGCAGCAAACTGCTCGCGAGCCTGGTACATTACCTTGGTTTTTTCGATGGTCATCGTGCTCTTCCGCTTTTGGCGGTAGGTCTCGAACTCGTGCTCGTCGAAGTTGGGGTAAAGTACAATATCCTTAAGCAGCTCCAGGGTTGGATAGAGGTACTTCTCGAGGCAAAAGGCCGATATCACAGCGTGGTCGCGATCGATGCTATAGTCGATATGCGAGCCGTAAAAATCGAGCTTCTCGGCCAGCTCCTGTGCCGGGTAGTTTTTGGTTCCATCAGACAGCAGGCCAAGCGTAGACGATGCCTGTAGCGATTGGTGCTGATACTTAGTTCCCGCAGGAAACTGCAGGGTAATGCGTACTATATTTTGGGTTCCAATGTTTAGCCAAAGCATCTCGCGCCCATCGGCGGTAAAATACTTTTGGGGCGAAGGAATCTCTATCTTGCTGGGCAACGAAAATCCGGGTTGGATGGTTCGGTTTACCATAATCACCTATTTTTTTGCAATGTAACGAAGGGTAGACGAGTTGCTCTCGACAAGCAGGCTGGCGGCCGTTTGCGCAATATCGTCGGCAGATACGGCACGGTAGCTATCCACCTCGGTGTTTATGAGATTGGCATTTTCCAGCATCTGGTAGGAGGCAAGATTCATGGCCTTGTTTAGGATGCTGGTTTCGCCAAACACGATGGTGGCCTCGTACTTATTCTTCACCTTTTCGAGCTCGTATTCCGAGATCTTTTCGTTGGTAACCCTATCAATTTCCTCGGCAATGGCCGCCTCGGCTTCTTCGAACGAGACATCCTCGTTGAGCTTGCCCGAAAAGACAAACAGACCCGGATCGACATCGCCCGACAGGTAGGCGTTAACATCGGTAAATAGGCGGCGCTCCTGTACCAGATTGCGGTATAGGCGCGACGACTTGCCGTTTGACAGGATATCGGAGAGCATATCGGTGGCATGGTACTCCTTGCCCATCCTATCGGTCATGTGGTACACCTTGTACAGGGCCGATGTGGGGACATCGCGCTCCACCTCTAGGAAACGCGATTTTTCCTGCTTGGGCTCCTGCGGGATGGCTCCGTTGCCCAAATACTGGGCGGGCAGATCGCCAAACCATTTTTGAGCCAGCTCGAAGATGTACTTATGGTCGAAATCGCCTGTTACGCTTAGTATGGCGTTGTTGGGGCTGTAGAATTTTTGGTAGAAGTCGCTCACGTCGTTGAGCACGGCGTTGGTGATGTGCGAGGTATCCTTACCGATGGTGGGCCACTGGTAGGGATGCACGTTGTATGCCAGCTTGCGTAGCAGGAGCCACAGGTCGCCGTAAGGCTGGTTAAGGTAGCGCTGGTTAAACTCCTCCACCACCACATTCTTCTGCACCTCGAGGCTATGCTCTTTGATGTTTAGCCCAAGCATACGATCGGATTCGAGCCAGAAGGCCGTTTCGATGTTATCCTTAGGAACCGTTTCGTAGTAGTTGGTGTAGTCGTTGTTGGTAAAGGCGTTGTTTTCGCCACCGGCCATCTGCAACGGATCGTCGAACGAGGGAACGTTTACCGAACCGCTAAACATGAGGTGTTCGAAGAGGTGGGCAAAGCCGGTCTTATCGGGATTCTCGTTGCGCGATCCCACCTTGTACAGCAGGTTAAAGGCAGCAAGGGGCGACGAGCTATCGCGATGCGCAATAACCGTCAGCCCATTTGGCAACGTATACTTTTCAAAATCGATCATCAACCTAAAAATTTATAGATAGTAAGGCCGCTTGTGCTTGGCTGAATTCTGTAACAATCTCGTCGACGATTTGCTTAACAGGCTTAACAGTCTTTACCATCGAGGCAATTTGGCCAATTTCGAGCTCGCCCTCAACCATGTCGCCCTCGAAGATACCCATTTTTGCGCGTCCACGACCCAGAAGCGCCTTTAATTCGTCGGCCGCGGCCCCTTTATCTTCGAGTTCGGCTACCTTTTGGTAGAATTCGTTTTTGACAAGGCGGGTGGCGCCAATCTTTTTAAGGCTAAGCACCGTATCGCCCTCCTCGAGCGCGATGCAGTGCTGCTTAAACGCCTGGTGAGCCGACGACTCCTCCGACAGGGCAAAGATGGTACCGATTTGAACACCATCGGCGCCTAACGCCATAGCGCCCAGCATGCCGCTACCCGAACCTATGCCTCCTGCGGCGATAAGCGGTAGCGATGTGGCCTTACGAACCTGTGGTATAAGCGCGAAGGTGGTGGTTTCCTCGCGACCGTTGTGGCCGCCAGCCTCGAAACCCTCGGCTACCACGGCATCTACGCCTGCATCCTCGCATTTCTTAGCAAACTTCGAGCTCGACACCACGTGTACCACCGTAATGCCGTTATCCTTGAGGTACGAGGTCCATGTTTTGGGATTTCCGGCCGAGGTAAAGACGATTTGCACCCCCTCCTCGACAATAATCTGCATGATGCGCTCAATTTCGGGGTAAAGCAGCGGTACGTTTACGCCAAAAGGCTTTTTGGTGGCCGCTTTGGCCTTCTGGATATGCTCGCGAAGCACATCGGGATGCATCGATCCGGCGCCGATAAGGCCCAGTCCGCCTGCCTCCGATACTGCTACGGCCAGCTTCCAGCCGCTACACCATACCATGCCTCCTTGAATGATTGGATATTTTATGTTGAAAAGAGATGCTATGCGATTACTCATTTTGCTTGATGTTAATTTGACCCACAAAAGTAACAAAAGTGGGCAACTATTGGTGGTTAGCCACAAATTAAGCCCGGGTTATCGCGGTTGACTTTTATGAGGCCGCTCAGCATGCTCCTTTACCAAAAACTTCCGAGGTTGAAATCTACGACAATGAAAAAACGCTGCTGCACTTCTGCTGTTTTTAAGTGATCCAGCTATACTGCCTGCTAAAACAGCCTGTACGTTGGGTATGGAGCATCTATATTTTTAGATAGGCAACCGACCGACCTTACAGCAAAGAAAATAAGACGGACAACACCATCAACATTAGGCTGGTTGCACCGTAGCTGGTGGTATTACCCCTTAGGGTGATGCTCCAGCATCATTTCCATTTCAACATACTCAATACCGTTTTTATCAAACGACTTGGCTGTCGCCACCATACCCTGCCGTTTATAAAACTCAACCTTTGCCTTTCTTGCATTACACCACACCCTACCAATGTCCCTCTGGGCAATATCGTCGAGTACAAATCGAAGTAGCGCGGTGCCATATCCCCTACCTTGGTAGGCTGCTAGGGTTGCAAACTTCCTGAATTGGACTTCATGATTACCATAAAAGAGCGAAATCACAGATATTAGTAGGCCATCGTCAAATAAACCAAAGTGAACGGCCTGGCTATCGCCCTCTACCCTAACAAAGTCAGCTCCTTTCTCGGGCCACATCACCTGATGGCGAATGGCCAAGGTATCTTCCGATGTAACTATTTTAATTTCCATCCTTACGTTCGTGCGAATTAGTAGTAGGTAAATGTATATAAAGCAGCAATACATGCAAGCTTCCTCTCCGGCATTTTGCCCTTAACATTCCTATCGGAAACAGCCTTACCTTTTTTACCCACACCCCAGAGGTTGACGCTTTAGACCATGTATAGCGGCCGCTATACTTCTTAATTTTCGGCGAATCCAACCAAATAAGCAGAGCCCAACCGGGATAAGCTTTCAGGATAGTACAATCGGGAATTTTTTCAGGAAAACCTATGCCAGCTAACCTCGTAGAATAATAGCAGAATTATGAGTTGTTGCCATGACCATGAAAAAATCCCCAGGACGAATCGCTCGGACTGGGGATTACCATAATTTCTAAAAATTACAAGTCTAAGTATAGAGTATTCTAGGTATCCTTTTCCTCGCCATCGTTAGCGGCCTTCTTTTTCTTGGCATTTTTGATGCGGGTAGCCCGCTGCTTGAGTATAGCCGAAGTATCGGCGATAATTACATTTATCGTTTGGGCCAGATTTATGAAGTCGGCATTCTTTTCAAACTCGATATGGAAGTTTACGTAGCGAACCATCTTATCGAGGGCAAAGCCAAGATGGCGGGCAGCCTCGCGGGTGCTAACCTTCGTATTGTTGGTTTTTAGCAACCTACGTTGCGCCTCGTGCGTCACATAGCTGGTTTGCCCCTGACGGATTTCGTCGAGCCACTCCTCCGCGTTAATGGTAGTTATGGACTGCTTCAGCGCTGGTGTATTGTCCAGCTCGTTCAGTAGGGTTTCCAGCAGGCTGGTTGCCTCGGCATTGGTCTTTTGCGCGGTATCCCAGCCTATGAGCCGTATATGGTCGACAAGTACCTGGCCGGCCAGCTTCCAGTTTACATTCTTACGCATGGAGCATGTAAGGGCGTAATCGCGCAGGTTGACAAATCCATTGCAGCGCAACTTATGATCCTGCTCCATCAGGCGGGTTATGTTCTCGAAGCTTAACTTTTGGAGCGCCTTGCTGAAAATTTGATTTTTAGCAGTCACCTCGTCGAAAACAGGAACGAACTCGGGGTGCAAAGCCTTGTAAGGGGTTGCTACGTCTAGTATCTTGTTAGTAAACGTGCCCTTTTCATTTACGTGCATTTGCTGAAAGTTGAGAGGCTGTATCATATGCGTATCGTATTGGTTGAATAGCAATAAAATTACAACATATTTTTATTTGACAGTAAAACAAACCAGGATATTTACAAGCACACGATGATAATTTTATGATTTTTAGCGTTAGTGTACTTTTTATAAGTGCCGAAAATCCTTGCATGGGGTCATGCAACCACTCTTTTGTTTCAAAAGTAGCCGACATGACCTCATGCAAGGGGTATTTTAGCCGAAAAAGTGCTTAAATGACCCCATGTAGGCTCCTTTTTAGCTAATTTTGCCCCTGAATGAGGTCATTCGAGGGCAAAATTGGTCGAAAAAGCACAAACATGACCTCATGCAAGCTCCTCCGGAAACAAAACAGGGCTTGCATGAGGTCATGCAAGCCCTACAGCATACTGTAAAGGGGTGTCATGGGATCAGGCACCTACCGCTGCGGAGTAAAACCAGCTTGCAGGTAGCCATTCAACCGCAGGCGCTATTCTAAACAGGCAGGGATGCTGCCATTTCCGATCGACTCCGCATATCGAATATAGGCCAAAAGCAAAAGAGGCTGCCTCCATACCCGG
>CAXYUU010000075.1:0-10751 GCA_964292015.1 uncultured Acetobacteroides sp. | reverse complement strand
GGGCCTACCTTTTACAAAAAGATGCCTAAAGCAAATGCATCTTCGCTTAAATCTACGTTTAAGATTTCGCCAAATGCGAAGCTGATCGTAAACGATGCCGAACAAACGAATCCTCAAAGCACCCCAACCGACTATTCCGCTCCGGTGCTTACCCAAGTAGTATCCGAAAATGGCAGATTCATCAACAACTACCTCGTAGACCTCGATGCAAGAAGCGATTTGACCGAGCTTTCGTCTTTCACAATTCCCGAATGTCAAGTAGGGAATACAGAAATAAACAAGGTCAACCATACCGTAACTATCTGGTTTAGTAGCAATACCAACTTCAGCAGGTTAACCCCTTCGTTTAGCGTGTCGCCAAAAGCATCGTTGTTTATCGGCCCAATTCTCCAAAAGAGTGGGATTACCACCAACAGCTTCTTAGCTCCTGTTAGATATACCATTGTATCAGAAGACCAGACGCACACCGCAGACTGGATCGTAACAATTGGCACCGATGATGTCAAGCCGGTTATCACCCTAAAAGGCGAAAGCAGCATCACCCTTGCTACCGGATCAATCTATACCGAGCAGGGAGCAACAGCCACCGATAATCGCGATGGTGATATTACCTCGCGAATTATCATAAGTGGTACGGTTAATACAAACGTGGCAGGCACCTACACCATCACCTACACTGTGTCCAATGCTGCGGGCAATACTGCTACTGTATCCCGTACCGTTACCGTAACCGACCAAATCAAACCAGTTATTCAGCTCAAGGGCAGTAGTACTATCGAAACATCGTATGGCGAGCCCTTTACCGATCCGGGTGCTAGTGCAACCGACAACACCGATGGCGATCTGTCGAGCAAAATAACAGTAACGGGTACCGTAAGCACCAATGTGATTGGCACCTACACCATCATCTACAACGTAACCGATGCTGCAGGCAACACGGCAATCCCTGTTACGCGCACGGTGGTGGTTGGTAGGGGTACCGCCAAAATCTCTATTACCAACACGAAACAATTTTTCGATGGTAAAGAAAAGGGAGTAACCGTTAGCACCGTACCTGCAAATCTTAACGTCACGGTTACCTACAACAACTCGACAACGAAACCTGTAGAAATCGGTACTTACGATGTAGTTGCAACCGTTAACGACCCGAACTATCAAGGTTCTGCAAATTCAACGTTTGAAATCACGCTGTGGAATTTCAGTAAGGATGAAGAAGCCAACTCGGCCTACGTCTACGCTAGTGGAGGTACGGTATATGTCTACATTAAGGACATTAAACAGAGCGCATCCATTAAGATTTTCAACACTGGTGGCTCGTGCATATTCGAGTCAACAACGATGAACATAGGAATGAACCAAATCAAAAAGAATTTCTACACAGGAGTACACATCATTAGCTTAACTGTCGACGGTGTGGTATACAAAAAGAAGGTGGTTATTGTAAAGTAGCACAACCATACTTACCATAAAAAAGCGGGGGGCAATAGCATTGCCTCCCGCTTCATTTATGAATACCCTCCCACCCCATCCGTCAATGCGACAAATTGGCAGGAATACCGAGCCTACACCCCTCAATTTCGAATAAAGTCCGAACGGAGTCCGAACACACCCCGAACGCACCCCGATGACAATATGGCAGCACTCCGAATATTCACCGTTCAAATACCATACGTATACCGTAAATATTTGGTATATTTAGGCAGGATACAGGGGCTGTACTACCCAACTAAAAAGTAGGCACATGGCAAAGGTTGCAGACAACATCATACTAAAAGGGCTTACCGGAATGATCGGCGACATGCTCGTATTCCGTCATCTAAACGGGCAAACCGTCGTATCGGCAAAGCCCAAGAAGCCCACAAGTCGAACCCAAAAGCAGCAAGAAGGACAGGAACGGTTTAAGCGAGCGGTTGCCTACGCAAAGGCATCCATGGTACAACCGCACCTTAAGGAGCTCTACACCTCGGGAATAAGCGCACGCCGAACGTCTGCCCATCAGGTGGCCATTGCCGATTACCTTAATGCTCCATGCATCGAGGATATTAACGCTAACCACTATAAGGGTGACGTAGGCAATACCATCGCCATACGCGCAACCGACGACTTCAGGGTGGTCTCCATTCAAGTAGCTATTCATACGCCAGATGGAGAGCTTATCGAAGAGGGCGCAGCAAGCTGTAACACCGAAGGCGATATCTGGATCTATACGACATCCCTACCAAACCCCTCGTATACGAATTGCCAAGTTACCGTAACGGCTTCCGATATTCCGAGAAACAAAACCGAAAAAACGCTGGCGCTATAGCAAAAAAAAGGCCCGCTTGCGCGAGCCTTCAGGTTATACGTTACCAACTATTTTACGGGAACATTCTTTAGCGTTTCCACCAAGAAATTCCAAAACTTAACAACGGTATCAATCTTCACCTTCTCATCGGGTGAGTGTGGGTAGCGAATGGTTGGACCAAACGAAATCATATCCCAGTTAGGGTAGGCACCTCCAAGTAAACCGCACTCCAAGCCAGCATGAATAGCCTTAATGGTTGGGATGGTACCGTAAAGATTTTTGTAAACACCCTGCATGGTGGTAAGAATTGGCGAATCCAAATTTGGTTTCCATCCTGGATACTGACCATCCATCCAAACCTCGAACCCGGCAAGCTTAAACACGCTGATGATTTGGCGCTCCAAATCCAGCTTTGCGCTATCAACCGAGCTGCGAAGAAGCGAAAGCACCTTACCAGCACCCTCTTTTACCTCCACACGGGCAAGGTTATTCGAAGTTTCTACAAGTCCTACCATAGAGTCGCTCATACGAGACACCCCATTTGGACAAGCGTAAACTGCGTAGGTTAGCTTTTCCTGAGTTGCCACATCCATAACCTTTGCTGGAGCGGCAGTCTTAACAGCCTTAAATGATACACCTTCATCAACCAAGGCAAGTTCAGCAAGATAAATTGCCTCAAACTCCGAAACCTTAGCTTCAAACTCGGCTGCATGTCCCGCAGGAACAGCAACGGTTACAAAACACTCGCGTGGAATAGCATTGCGTAAGCTACCTCCATCAACGCTGCTAACACGAACGCCCATGCCCATTACTTCGTAAAGGAAGCGGAACATTAGCTTATTGGAGTTACCACGCTGAAGAATAATCTCCATACCGGAGTGACCACCCTTAAGACCACGAATTTCGAGGTTATACCCTACCGAACCAGCTGGAGTAGACTCCTCTTTATAGTCAAACTTTACATTTGCATTGGTACCACCAGCGCAACCTACGTAAAGTTCACCTTCATCTTCCGAGTCAAGGTTAAGCAAAATATCTGCCTGAAGTACACCGGACTGAAGTCCAAACGCACCGGTCATGCCAGTTTCCTCGTCGATGGTTAAAAGCACCTCTACCAAACCGTGAGCAATATCTTTCGATTCTAGCACGGCAAGAGCAGCAGCAACACCCATTCCATTATCGGCACCAAGCGTAGTTCCATTAGCGGTAACCCAGTCGCCATCAACATAGGCCTCAATAGGATCTTTGGTAAAGTCATGTACCTTATCGCTATTTTTTTGAGGAACCATATCGAGGTGACCCTGCATAACCACACCTTGACGGTTCTCCATTCCTGGAGTGGCTGGCTTACGAACGATAACGTTGCCTACCTCGTCGCGAAATGCTTCGAGACCTTGTTCTTTAGCAAAGTTCATAACGTACTGAGCCGATGCCTCTTCGTGACCTGATGGACGTGGTATTTGGGTAAGCGCGTAAAAGTGCTTCCAAATCATTGGTGGGTTTAACCCTTTTATGTCTTTATTCATACAAATTTGATTTCTTAAAGCGTAAATATACTTCTATTTTTAATTTCATACTAGCAAATTTTAACGTTTAAAACACCATTACGAGTAAGACCTGCTAATAAACATGTTGACCAAACTATTGTTGCTATATTCGTGAAAATTTAAACTCTAGGATATGAGGCTGACGAAGTATCTTTTTGCGGCATTAATGCTGCTATCTTTCTCTGTAAAAGCGCAAGAAGGATCCATTAAATGGATGACCATCGAACAGGCGTTAAGCGCTTCGGAGAAAAATCCCAAAAAGATTATTATTGATATTTACACCGACTGGTGTGGATGGTGCAAGGTTATGGATCGGGAAACGTTCAACAATACCAGCATTGCCCGTTACATTAACGAAAACTACTATGCCGTTAAGCTAAATGCCGAAAAGCAGAGCACCTTTACCTACAAGGGTAACGTGTATAACCTCCAAACCTCAAACGGAAAATCGATGAATGCATTCGTTATGGCCATATCGAATGGAAGTATTGGATATCCGACAACGGCTTACCTCAATGAAAACCAAGATGTAATAACACTAGTATCAGGTTTCCAGAAACCCGACCAGCTACTGCCTATTCTTAAGTTTATTCAATCAGACCTATATAAGCGTATGAGCTTTGAAGACTACTTGAAGCAAGAGCAACAAGCAGCTGCACCATCAAAGTACCCTTCACGAAAAAAAGTACAACATACAGCAGGCTGCCTCTACGAAGCAGCCTGCTGTTATATTATCAATATATGGTAGCACTTATAAAATACCCATACAAGCCAGAATGAGGCGGGTAAAGAATATGCCTACGCCTGCCCGTTGCTACTGTTCGAGAAAGGCATTGGAATAACTTGATCGACAACCTTGCTTTCAATTTCACCAAAATGCTGCTCGTACTTTACAATATTATCTTGAAGAGCCAGCAACAAGCGCTTAGCATGCTCTGCTGTAAGAATAATCCTCGACTTAACCTGTGCTTTTGGCATGCCAGGCATAATCCGTATAAAGTCGAGAACAAATTCTGATGGTGAGTGGGAAATGATGGCAAGGTTCGAGTATACACCTTGAGCGATATCATCGTTTAGTTCGATGTTAAGTCCTGGATCTAAGCTATGTTCTTCCATTTTAAACTAGTTATTTCAGGTAAATGTATAAAAAAACCGGGGACAAACCCCGGTTTTTCATCTATTTTGGAAGAGTTTACTCTTCAGTAATATCTTCGTGAGATCTAGACTTAACCATTGTCTGGTAGTCGTCCATGGAACCGACCACTAGCCTGTCGAAATGACGAAGACCTGTACCTGCTGGAATAAGCTTACCGCAAATAACGTTCTCCTTCATACCTTCTAGGTAGTCAATCTTACCATGAATAGCAGCCTCGTTAAGCACCTTGGTAGTTTCCTGGAAGGAAGCTGCCGACATAAAGCTGCCGGTTTGAAGTGCTGCACGAGTAATACCCTGCATAACCTGACTTGATGTTGCTGGAATTGCATCACGAGCTTCAATAAGCTTGAGGTCTTTACGTTTAAGTATAGAGTTCTCATCGCGAAGCTTACGAGCCGTAATGATCTGTCCTTCCTTAACATTCCTAGAGTCACCAGATTCTAATACAACTTTCTTGTCGTAAATCCAGTCATTCTCGGTCATAAAGTCCCACTTGTCAGCAATTTGCTTTTCAAGGAACTTGGTATCCCCAGCATCCACGATCTCTACCTTACGCATCATTTGGCGAACGATAACTTCAAAGTGCTTGTCGTTAATCTTCACACCCTGCATACGGTATACTTCCTGAACCTCGTTAACGATATACTCTTGAACCTTGGTTGGCCCTTGAATTGCAAGAATATCGCTTGGAGTTGTTGCACCATCAGACAACGGTATTCCGGCACGAACGTAGTCATTTTCCTGAACAAGTATCTGACGAGATAACGGAACCAAGTACTTCTTAACTTCGCCTAGCTTAGAGGTAACGATGATTTCACGGTTACCACGTTTAATCTTACCAAGCGAAACCTCACCATCAATTTCCGACACAACGGCTGGATTCGATGGATTACGCGCTTCGAATAGTTCGGTTACACGAGGAAGACCTCCGGTGATGTCACCCGTCTTACCAACTGCACGAGGTATTTTAACCAGGATATCACCTGCCTTAACAGGGTTGTCGTTTTCTACTCCAATGTGAGCTCCTACTGGTAAGTTGTACGACTTGTACTCCTCTCCAGAATCAGAAACGATTCTAATACCTGGGTTCTTTGTCTTATCACGCGATTCAGTAATTACCTTTTCACGGTATCCTGTCTGCTCATCCGATTCTTCTCTGAAAGTAATACCCTCTTGAATATTATCAAAAGCAATTCTACCGGAGAATTCCGAAATAATTACAGCATTGTATGGATCCCACTCAACAATTAGATCACCCTTGGTTACATCATCTCCATCCTTCATGAAAAGAATAGAACCGTAAGGAATTGCGTGAGTATAAAGTGTAATGCTCGTATTCTTATCAACAATTCGCATTTCTGCTAAACGACCGATAACTACATACACATTATTACCACTTGCATCTACCTTTTGTACGGTACGAAGTTCGTCGATTTCAAGACGTCCATCATAACGCGCAACAACTTTAGAATCCGTAGCCATGTTACCTGCAGTACCCCCTACGTGGAAGGTACGAAGAGTAAGCTGCGTACCTGGTTCTCCAATCGACTGTGCGGCAATAACCCCAACAGCCTCTCCGATTTGAACCATTCGGCTAGTAGAAAGGTTACGTCCGTAACACTTACCACAAACTCCCTTACGCGATTCGCAGGTAAGTACCGAGCGTATTTCAACTTGCTCAATTGGCGATTTTTCAATCTCCATGCCAATTTCCTCAGTAACCTCTTCACCCGCAGTAACAATTAACTTGCCAGTTAGCGGATGGTAGATATCGTGAACAGTTGTACGACCAAGAATTCTTTCGTAAAGCGATTGAACGACTTCCTCGTTATTCTTATTCGCAGTTGCTATAAGTCCTCTAAGAGTTCCACAGTCAACTTCCGAAATAATAACATCATGCGATACATCTACAAGACGACGAGTTAGGTAACCTGCATCTGCCGTCTTAAGGGCGGTATCCGCAAGACCTTTACGAGCACCGTGGGTAGAGATAAAGTACTCAAGTACCGATAGACCTTCCTTAAAGTTCGAAAGGATAGGATTCTCGATAATCTGACCACCATCAGCTCCCGATTTTTGAGGCTTTGCCATCAAACCACGCATACCTGAAAGCTGACGAATCTGCTCCTTCGATCCACGCGCACCAGAGTCAAGCATCATGTAAACAGAGTTGAACCCCTGACGATCTTCTTTAAGCTGATTTAGTAGAATTTGAGTAATCTTGGCATTGGTATGTGTCCAAATATCAATAATCTGGTTGTAACGCTCGTTGTTGGTAATGAAACCCATGTTGTAGTTAGCAACAACTTCATCAACCTGAGCATATCCATCCTCAATAAGTTCCTGCTTTTCCTTCGGAATAAGCACGTCATCAAGGTTGAACGATAGACCACCACGAAATGCCATACCATAACCTAAATCCTTAATATCATCTAGGAATTTAGCTGTTTTGGCAGTACCACACTTCTTGAACACTTGCGAAATGATATCGCGAAGCGACTTCTTTGTAGCTAGCTCGTTAATGTAGCCCATTTCAAATGGCACATTCTGATTGAAAAGAACACGACCAACTGTAGTGTCGGTAAGCTCATGATCAATTACAATGCCTTCTGCATCATATAATGGGTAGTTAACTTTTATAATTGCATGAAGTTCAACTGCCTTTTCGTTATAGGCAATAATCACCTCTTCAGGGCTATAAAAAATAGTTCCTTCGCCCTTAGCACCCTTACGTTCCTTGGTAATGTAGTACAAACCAAGAACCATGTCCTGTGATGGTACGGTAATAGGAGCACCATTAGCAGGGTTAAGAATATTATGAGAACCCAACATTAAAATTTGAGCCTCAAGTATTGCAGCATTACCCAATGGAAGATGAACCGCCATCTGGTCACCATCGAAGTCGGCGTTGAACGCAGTACACGAAAGTGGGTGCAGCTGAATAGCTTTTCCTTCTATAAGTTTTGGCTGGAATGCCTGGATACCCAAACGGTGAAGCGTTGGAGCACGGTTCAGCATAACGGGGTGACCCTTGATAACATTTTCTAGGATGTCCCAAACTACTGGATCCTTGCGATCAACAATCTTCTTCGCCGATTTTACAGTCTTTACAATACCACGTTCAATAAGTTTCCTAATAATGAATGGTTTGTAAAGTTCAGCGGCCATATCCTTAGGAAGACCACATTCGTGCATCTTAAGTTCTGGACCACCGACGATAACCGAACGAGCCGAATAATCGACACGCTTACCCAGCAAGTTCTGACGGAAACGTCCTTGCTTACCTTTTAGCGAGTCTGAAAGCGACTTTAACGGACGGTTAGCTTCTGTTTTAACAGCATTCGACTTACGTGAGTTGTCAAATAATGAGTCAACCGCCTCTTGAAGCATACGCTTTTCGTTGCGAAGGATTACTTCAGGAGCCTTAATCTCTATTAATCTCTTAAGACGATTATTACGAATAATAACACGTCTGTAAAGGTCGTTAAGGTCAGATGTCGCAAAGCGACCTCCATCTAGAGGCACAAGCGGACGAAGTTCTGGTGGTATAACCGGAACAACCTTTAAAATCATCCATTCAGGACGATTAATACCCTTCGACTCTCTAAACGCTTCAACAACATTAAGGCGTTTAAGCGCATCGCTCTTACGCTGTTGTGAAGTTTCAGTATTAGCCTTATGACGTAGTGAATATGATAAATCGTCTAACTCAGTTCGTGCGAGCAGTTGGTATAAAGCCTCAGCCCCCATGCCTGCTATGAACTTATTAGGATCATTATCATCAAGATACTGGTTTTCTTTCGGAAGGGTATCTAGAATATCAAGATATTCTTCTTCAGAAAGCTGATCCATTTGCTTAATTCCATCTACAGCTTTAACACCAGCCTGTATTACGATATATCGCTCGTAATAAACAATGGCATCTAATTTTTTAGATGGAATACCCAAAAGGTAACCAATTTTGTTTGGAAGAGTACGGAAGTACCAGATGTGAGCAACAGGTACAACTAACGAGATGTGCCCCATTCGCTCACGGCGAACTTTCTTTTCGGTAACTTCAACCCCACATCTATCGCAAACAATACCTTTATAGCGAATACGCTTGTACTTACCGCAATGGCACTCGTAATCCTTTACAGGACCGAAAATGCGCTCACAGAAAAGTCCGTCACGTTCAGGCTTATATGTACGATAGTTGATCGTCTCTGGCTTCAAAACCTCGCCGCTAGAGCGCTCGAGGATCTCTTCCGGAGAGGCTAGTCCAATAGAGATTTTGGTGAAGTTGGTTTTAACCTTATTATCTCTTCTGAATGACATATTTTGAGCTTATTTTATTCGATGAAAATGAGCCGACCCTGCCTAACGACAGGGCGGCTCTATGTTTTATTACTCAAGATTAACGCTCAATCCTAAGCCGCGGAGCTCATGAAGCAATACGTTAAGCGACTCTGGAATACCAGCAGCTGGCATTGGTTCGCCCTTAACAATAGCCTCGTAAGCCTTAGCACGGCCCATAACGTCGTCAGATTTAATGGTAAGAATTTCTTGAAGGATGTTAGATGCACCGAATGCTTCAAGTGCCCAAACTTCCATTTCTCCGAAACGCTGTCCACCAAATTGTGCTTTACCACCAAGTGGTTGTTGAGTGATGAGTGAGTATGGCCCAATAGAACGCGCGTGCATCTTATCGTCAACCATGTGACCAAGTTTCAACATGTAGATAATACCTACTGTTGCAGGTTGGTCGAAACGCTCTCCAGTACCACCATCATGAAGGTAAGTCTTACCATTACGAGGAAGACCAGCCTTATCGCTATATTCAGCAATTTGGTCAAGACTAGCACCATCGAAAATTGGAGTAGCAAACTTAAGACCAAGTTCTCTACCTGCCCATGCAAGCACCGTTTCGTAAATCTGACCAAGGTTCATACGCGAAGGTACACCAAGAGGATTTAGCACAATATCTACAATTGTACCATTACCCAAGAATGGCATATCCTCATCACGAACTACCTTGGCAACGATACCCTTGTTACCGTGACGACCTGCCATCTTATCACCTACACGAATACGACGTTTCTTAGCAATGTAAACCTTGGCTAACTGAACAATTCCTGTTGGAAGCTCATCACCAATGGAAATATTGAATTTCTTTCTTTTCGCTTCAGCCTCAAGTTCTTTTGATTTAACAATATAATTATTAATCAAACTCTTGATGATGTTGTTCTTATCCTTATCCGTTGTCCACTTGTTCGGATTAACACTTAGGTAGCCAAGTTCAACAAGGATTTTTTGAGTAAACTTAATCCCCTTGCCTACAATCTCTGTTCCATAATAATCCTGAACACCTTGAGATGTTTTACCATTAACAAGATTAAACAACTTGTCAACAAGTTTCACCTTAAGGTCGCTCAATTTCTTTTCGAACTCGTCATCAACCTTCTGAAGAAGAACCTTTTCACTAACTTTACCTTTCTTATCCTTAACAGAACGAGAAAAAAGTTTTTTATCGATCACCACACCACGAAGGGATGGTGATGCCTTTAATGATGCATCCTTAACGTCTCCCGCCTTGTCTCCAAAAATGGCACGAAGCAACTTTTCTTCTGGTGTTGGATCCGACTCTCCCTTAGGAGTAATCTTACCAATCAGAATGTCGCCTGGTTCAACGCTAGCACCAATTCGAATCATACCGTTTTCGTCGAGGTTTCGAGTAGCCTCTTCGCTAACGTTAGGAATGTCAGAAGTAAGTTCTTCCAAACCA
>CAXYUU010000074.1:0-10854 GCA_964292015.1 uncultured Acetobacteroides sp. | reverse complement strand
GGCCAAACCCCTTTTAGCAGCAGGGGTGGCGGAAACCGAGAATGCAGTGGTTGAGTAGGCGTGGTGTTCCAAAAATAAAAACCCCGATGGCGTAATGCCATCGGGGTTGTTGCTTCTTATGGAGAACCTAACGAAATATCAGAAGCAAAGTATGCCTACATTCAGTTACTGATACCAATCATCGGGCGAAATCGAAATGGTTACAGGTTGGTCGTACCGGTGTTTTCCACTCTTAATGGGGGACGCAATTTTAATAGTTTCCTGCATAAAGCAGCTGCGGATTTTTGAAAGATCTCTTTCCCAGAAAATGCTTTTAAAGTCGAACCAGCCAATAGCAACATCGGCAACTTTGCCACTTACATCTACAAGCGCAATTGCGTAAATTGTGCCTCGCTTCATTTGTAAGTATTCCGCTTTAGAAGGTAATTGAGATTTAATACAAGCAACTATCTTCTTTTTATAATTTATATAGCCTTTGTCTGTAGAATACTGAGCTTGCTTTAATGGTTTTGTTGCTAACATACTGCCTCGGCGGTAAACATAAGTTTCCCAACTATTGCCAATACGTTTGCATTCATAAATAAACTCCGTATTAATTAAACTGTCCTTAGCGATGTTATACTCATAGACAAATGCGTTACGGCTGTTTGCATAGCAACTCTTCGTTTTACTATCCCAGCTGTTATGTAGCGTTTGACTAGGTGGAAGGTAAACGGCATAAAGTATTCTTCTCCCCTTCTCTATTGCCCCAAAGAAGAGAGGTTTGTAGGGTCTAAGTGTATCGGGATGGTTTTTATAAATCAAGTTCAGCTGGTATTTATATACATCCTCAAAAAGTGGAGTAAATCTTTTACCCCTAATTTTATGGTTAAAAGGATAAGGTGTATGCTTACCCACAATTAACCCTTTAGTCCCATCAACTAAAATTGGTTCATTGCCGCCTACATGTAATGACCAGTGACACACATTAGCATCAATTAAATCATTACAGTTGTCGAAAGAGTAAGTAACAGGGTAGGCTCTTGTATGTCCGTTAATTGTATCACTAATATCGATGATATAAAGGGGTCGTGTACCATCAAAATACCGCCATGTCTCGGATGCAGATAACTTTGAAAGCCATTCGATAGTAAAGTTTTTTCTATTCTTAAAGATTGAGTCGGCTAAGAGAATCGGCTTTCCATCGAAACATGGAGAATGTATAAACCAGTCGAAATTCTTACCAAAAGAAAAACTCACATAGTTGAGTGTGTCATTTCTCCGCACATCAACCTTATCACTTTTAGTATTTATAATTAAATACAGCGTACTATCAGCTTTTGAAACTTGTTGCATTACAGGATGTCCGTTAGCCATTGCTAAATGAGCGGATGTAGCTGTTAAGGCTATCAGAACTAAAAGTTGCTTTATCATTTTACGAATGCTTATAAATGAATCGCGCACAAGTTAGCAAATATGGGTAATATAAAAACCCCGATGGCGTAATGCCATCGGGGTTTATTTTTTTGGATACTAGCCTACCCCTTCGCCCGAGCCTTTTTGGCCTCGGTTCTGTTTAAAATAAGCATATTAATGGCGGTGCACACCCCCGATATGATGGCCATGTAGGCGCTTCGGTTGGGGTAAAACGACAGGTCGGAGCTGTCGAGGTAGCATACCACAACAAGCGTCATCGCCAGCGCGGCAATGGCTAGGGCGGTTCTAAATCGTTTGGCCATGGGTTGCAGGTGTTACAGGTTGGTGATGGAACGGATAAACTTTCTGCGCTGAACGTAGTAAACGGCACATCCAAAGACAAGCCCCGTTAGTACTCCCAGCAGCAGGGGCAGATGGCTGTCTACCAGGGTGCGAATGGGGGTGGACATCCAGCTACCGCCATCTACCGTTAGGGCAATAAGAAACACCAACGAAAGGGCAATGCCCGCCGTAAGCAGGGTGCTGGCAAGCGGCCTAAATCGCCGGCAGGCTTGCCCGATTAGCTCCTCGACGGGGATGCTGTAGTCGATAGCCTTCAGCTTTTTTATTCTGATAATCAGGATGGGGATGGCCACCACCGACAGCAAGGCCAGCGCCACCTCCACTCCCATACCCTCTACCGACGAGCTCTTCGCCCAATGCTCCACCACCGCATAAGCCCGGGTGGCAAGGGTTAGAAAAAAGTATGCCGTAAAAAAGTAAAGCGATCGTACCTGGTTTTGGTACTGCTCCCTAATACGGACTACGGCCAGGTGTTGCTTATCTTGAGGTATCATCTTTAAAAATGGATTATAGGTTACTCGATCGACTTCTTAATGCGGCGCAGCTCCTCGAGGATGGGCAGCTTGCGGGTATACCACAGCCTTACTCCCAAAACTAGGCCAACCGTAAAACCAATGACGAGCGGGATTTGCGCCATTATGATACCCTCTACAGTGGGCGCATTGCCATCTGCCATCATGTACACCAGGGCAATATCGGCAAGCACGAGGAAGGGCAGAATGAATAGCTGGTCGATTTGGAATAGGGCGTACCGCTTTTCCACGTTGGCAATAAACTGGGCTACGGGAACGTCGTAGCAGGTTTTCTTAATCTGGCGGATCTTATAGACAAAGTAAGGTAGTACGGTGATAATTCCCAGTACGTAGATGGCATAGCCCCAGCTACCGCTCCCCTGCGGGTTATCCAAATACTCTAGAATGCCAACAAGGCCGTAAATAAGCCCGATACCACCCAGCAAGATGGATACGGAAATGAGCAATATTTTATCCCATCTATCTTCCTTTTGCACTTTCTCTACGGCATCCTCCACCTTACGGGTAAAGTCGATGCTGGCGCTATCGCCACCTTCGAACGAAAGCGACTGGTAGCTACTCTTAATATCATCAAAATTCATGGTGTACGTTTTTTTGTTGTAGTACGGTAATCATTTGGGCCAGCAGCTCCTTGATGCGGTGGATTTTCACCCGCACGTTTCCCTCGCTGATGCCGGTAATCTGGGCGATCTCCTTGCAGGGAAGATCCTCGAGGTACAGCGAGATGAGCGTACGGTCGAACGCCGGCAGCTGGTTTACGCAGCTGATAAAGTAGTCGAGCCGAGGCTCCTCGTCCCTACCGGGTTCGAGCTCCTCCACTAGGTCGAGGCCATCGGGTAGCGACTTGGTTTGCAGCCCCCGCTTCAGCGTTCGTACGTGGGTGAGGCAGGTGTTTAGGGCAATTCGGTACATCCAGGTACTCATGGCCGCCTCGCCCCGAAACGAGCCCATGCTCTCCCACACTCGGATAAAGATATCCTGCAGCAGATCCTTCCGCTGGTCGGCATCGCCCGTGTACAGGCAGCAGAGCCGATACACCCGGTCGCGATTTTTCCGAAACAGCTCTTCAAAAAGCTTCTTATCGTTTTCCATCCAATTTGCATTTACGATTCAATATCGTTTAGTTAAGAAAAAGTCTTTCCTCGGAGTGTCATGCCGTGCTTGTCACGGCATCTGAAAATTGCCCGAAGGGCCTTTTTAGAATCTATTGGATTCTATTTTAGATGTCGGGACAAGCCCGGCATGACAGCCTGGATTGATCGTTGTGCTTAACTAAACGACATTATTTTACGATTGTGGGATCCCTATTTTTACTCTTTTGATGCAAAAGAGGGAAAATGTTACAGCAACTAGGCCACCTTTTTTTTGATGCGACAAAGTAAGAAGAAAAAACGCCCAGCAGAATATCCTGCTGGGCGTTGGTTTTTGGCAATTATGTAGCTCACGCAGATGTGCGAAGCGAACCTGTTTTTACAATACGTAGATGAACGATTGCAGCGGTGCGATGCTTACCTGCACGGTGCCCACACCGTTGGCCACCTTTAGGATAGCGGTGGTGCCGTACAGCGCATCCTTAACAGGATAGCTGCCGCTCTTCAATCCCCAAGCCTTAACAATACTGGCGGGAATGGTAAGGTTAAAGTGGCTGGTGGTTTGCGCATCGAAGTTGGTAGCTACAACCAGCTTTTGGGTGCTGCTCCAGCGCACAAACGAGAAGATATTGCGGTCGTAGCCCTTGGTGTCCTTACGGTTTACGGTTTGGATTTCGGCATACTTGCCGGTAAGGGCCGAGCTGCGAATCGAGAAGCGGAGCAGGCGCTTGTAGAAGTCGCGCAGCGCCTTTTCGTCGGCAGTAAGCTGGCCACCGTCGAACTTGCCGCCATTCATCCAGCGCTGGTGGTTAGGTACCCCGGCGTAGTCGAATATGGTGGTGCGCGAGTGGCTGCCGAAGCCCGAGTTAAGATTTCCGGCCTCGCCTACCTCCTGGGCGTAGTAGAGCATGGTGGGCGCGCTGCTAATGGTGGTCGATACCACCATCATGGGCTTGCCCTTGGCGGCGCTTCCGGCAAACTCGGGACTAGCAATGCGCTGCTCGTCGTGGTTCTCCAAGAAGTGGAGCATGTGGTGCTCGATATCGGCTAGGCCGTTTTGGATGCCCACAATGTTATCGGTAAGCCCACGCCCCTGAATGATGTGCTTGAGCGTATCGTACAGCTCCACCTTGTCGTACAGGTAGTCCATCTTACCCTTACGGATGTAGTTGCGGTACTCCTTGGGGTTGTACACCTCGGCAATTAGGTAGGCGTTGGGGTTTTTCTTTTTGATAGCAGAGTTCATGTAGCTCCAAAACTCGACAGGCACCATTTCGGCCATATCGTAGCGGAAGCCATCGACCCCCATATTTAGCCAGTAAAGGGTGATATCGCGGAACTTCTTCCATGCGTCGGGCACATCCTTACCCTGCCAAAAGGCGAAGTGCTCCTTGTACGACTTTTTGTCGAACCCTACAGGCAACTCGGGGAAATCTTTCGAGCCATCAGGACGAATGCCGTAGTTAATCTTCACGGTTTCGTACCAGTCGTTAAAGTCAGGACGAGCCATGCGCGAGCCATTGCCGGTCCACTTGGCCGGATTCTCGACAAACTTACCATCGGCCAGCGGGTGCTTCTCGCCACCCAGCGGCAGGTAGCCGTTGCGGAACTCGGGCACCTCGAAGGCTTTTCCGGGGATGTAGTAAAAGCTGTTGTCGCGCTTATACTCCACCGTGGTGTCGTCGTTGCGGCCAAAGTCCCTATCGGGGAATACGCTGCTGTGGTATCCGCGCGCCACGTGGTTTGGGATGATGTCGATAATCACCTTCATCCCGCTGTTATGGGTGCGGGCAATGAGGGCCTTAAACTCGTCGAGGCGCTTGGCTGGATTAACCGCCAAGTCGGGATTCACGTTGTAGTAGTCCTTAATGGCGTAGGGCGATCCGGCGCGACCCTTCACCACATCGGGGTCGTCGTTGCCGATGCCGTAGGCGGTGTAGTCGGTAATCATTGCAGGATGCGGAACGCCCGTGTACCACATGTAGGTTATGCCCAAATCGTGGAGCTCCTTAAGCGCCTTGTCGGTAAAGTCGTTAAACTTACCCACGCCGTTCTCCTGAATGGTTCCCCAAGGCTTGTTGGTGGTATTCTGGTTTCCAAAAAGGCGGGGGAATACCTGGTATACCACCTCCTTGTGCTGGGGTTGGGTGCTGGTTGACTTAACCTTTGCCGCCTCGGCCGGCATGCCGGTGGTCGATAGTAGGGTTAATCCCAAGCCCACTGCTAAAGCTGATCTCTTCTTCATTATGCGAGTGTTCTGTAATGTGCTACTTAAAAGGAAGGAAAGGTCTCCTTTCCCCCTCCAATTTACGCCAACTAACTTAAATAAAATAGTCCACGCGCAGAAGGGCGACAGTTTGCAGGAAAGGGTATTCGGATAAAAAAGGGGGAAACCGATACGAACAGCGGTGAATTCGGGATGGACAGCGGGTAAACCTTAGGCACTATTCTAGTGGGTGTGGGTAATCAAACATGAGCTTGCCCTTTACGGTCGATGCTATTCAACCACGTTGTGGTTGTTTACCGCTCCGTTACACTTCCCCGAGTTTCACTCGGGGCTAATCGGATTGAAGCCCTAATGGGCTTCTAGCTATAGTATAGGAGCAATACATTCCAGCTTTTCCTCAATAAAATCTGCTACAAGTAGCAGCAAAAATAATAATCCTGAAAGGATTAAATTTGAATAGCCCCGCATGCAATGCGGGGAAAACCACCCACCAAAAAGCAACAACCGCGCAGCGGTTGAATATCTAGCGAAAAGTGCTACCCACACAAATCGAAATAGGACCAAATCGTACGCCGCATGAGGCCACAAAAAAGGGGCACAAGAACTTGTGCCCCTACAAAAAACGACCCGAATGGGTCGTCTTTCATTTATACGGTCATAATCTCTTTTTCCTTAAGAACGAGCAGTTCCTCCACCTTTTTGCTGTAGGTATCGGTAACCTTTTGCACCTCGCCTTCGCCATCTTTGGCCACATCTTCTGCAAGGCTTTCGGCCTTAATCAGCTTCTTGATGGCCTCGTTGGCATCGCGACGAATGTTACGAAGGGCAACACGGGCATTTTCGCCCTCGTTACGCACCTGCTTAACCAGCTCCTTACGACGATCTTCGGTAAGTGCAGGAATTAGTAGGCGGATGTGCTCGCCATTGCTGCTGGGGGTTAGCCCAATACCCGAGGTAAGAATAGCCTTCTCGATAATAGGAAGCATTTTCTTTTCCCAAGGAGCTACAATGATAGTTTTAGCATCGGGGGTGTTCACACTAGCCACCTGGTTAAGGGGCATCATGCTTCCGTAGTAGTCTACCATTACCGGGTTAAGAATGGCCGGATTGGCTTTTCCTGCGCGAATCGTCATCAACGTATCCTCTAGGTGAAGGACGGCCTTTTCCATCTTCTCCTTACCTTGCGCTATAATTGCTTTAACTTCTGTCATATGCTTTTATCTTGATGGTCAAATCAAAACTAGTTATTCTTCACGATTGTTCCAATCTTTTCGCCCAAAAGGAGCTTCTTCAGATTGCCAGGCGTGTTCATGTCGAACACGATAATGGGCAGATTGTTCTCCTTGCACAGGGCAAATGAGCATAAGTCCATCACCTTTAGGTTTTGGTTGTAGGCATCGTCGAAGCTGAGGGTATCGTACTTAACGGCCTTGGGATCTTTTTCGGGATCGGCGGTGTAAACACCGTCAACGCGGGTACCCTTAAGCAGCACCTCTGCCTCTATCTCTACGCCACGAAGCGACGATGCGGTATCGGTAGTAAAGAAAGGGTTGCCGGTTCCACCACCAATAATCACCACGTAGCCCTGCGAAAATAGCTCGAGGGCCTTATCCTTCGAGTACATTTCGCCAACTGGCGCCATGTTAATGGAGGTTAGCACCTTTGCCTTTTGGCCAATGCTGTTAAGCGCCGACTGTACCGCGATGGAGTTGATAATCGTTGCCAGCATTCCCATTTGGTCGCCCTTTACGCGGTCGAACCCCTTGTTAACGCCCGATAGGCCACGGAAGATATTACCCCCGCCAATTACAATACCTACCTCAACACCCATTTGGGCAACTTCCTTCACCTGTTCGGCGTACTCGTTGAGTACCTCGGTGTTAATGCCATACTTATCGGCTCCCATTAGGGCTTCGCCGCTAAGCTTCAGCAAAACTCTCTTATACTTGAGCATGAGCGTACAATTTTGGGGCAAAGTTATTCAATTCGTAGGAATTGGCAATAGTTAGCCAACAGGGAATAGCCAGAAGTAGGCGCGAAGTAGGGGTCGCTAGTCGAAAAGTTCGTGCACCACGCTAAGCGACTTGAGCTCGATGGTACTGCCAAAGTGGATGGAGAAGAACTCGATCATCTTGCCAATAAACTCGCGACGTTCCGTTCGGGTCATCTCCACCGAGGCCAAATCGCTAAGGCTGATGGTGTAGAACCGCTCGAAGCAGTGCGACAGCTGCCGGTTCATGTACGATGGGTGCTTGGGCTCCGCGATGGTGAAAACCCCTCGCATCAGGTCGAAGAAGGCGGGTGTGCCCGGTGCCAGTAGCGTGGGGTGCAACCCCATGTACTTGGTGAGCTGCACCAGCAGGTAGAGGTGAAAGTTGTACACCCCCTCGTCGAGCACGTCGAGCGCCATAAGGGCGCTGGAGAGAAATTCGAAAAGCTGCGGGTTGGGCTGCTCCTCCTTTAGCAGCTTGTACAGCACCTCGCTTATAAAAAAGGCGAGCGAGCTCTTCACCGCATTAAACGGAATGGTCTGGTAGGGATAGCTGAGCCGAAACTCCTTTACCCGCTGTATGTCGGCCTTGTTGTTTTGGAACACATCGAGGTCGAGCAGAAAAAGGGGCTGCAGCATGGCCGACTTCCCCCTACTTTTGGCCTTGCGTACACCGTTAAAGATGTACGTTTTATGGCCAAACATACTGGTATAGATGTGGCAGATGAGGCTGGTGTCCTTGTAGCGGATCGTGGTGAGGACAATCCCCTTTAGCTTATGCTCCATCTGCGCACAGGGTTATAGGTTCGACAGGTAGGCAACCAGCTTGGCCACGGCGCGGCCTCGGTGGCTAATGGCATTCTTGGCATCGAGGGGCATCTCGGCAAAGCTTTCGGTAAAGCCATCGGGCCTAAAGATGGGATCGTAGCCAAACCCATCGGCACCGTGACGCTCGTAGAGTATCTCGCCATCTACACGACCTTCGAACAGGTGCTCGTTGCCATCGATGGTAAGCGCGATCACGGTACGGAAGCACGCCTTACGGTTGGTGGAATCTCCGAGCTTTTGGAGCACCTTATCGATATTATCTTCCGACGACTTGTGCTCGCCGGCGTAGCGAGCCGAGTAAACGCCAGGCTCGTTGTCGAGCGCCTCCACCTCCAAACCGGTATCGTCGGCAAAGCAGCTAAAGCCGTACTTTTCGAAAACGAACCGCGCCTTCTGCAGCGCATTGCCCTCCAGGGTTGGGAAATCTTCGGGTATATCCTCGTTGATGTTGACCTGCGATAGGGTTAGCAGCTCGATATCGTGCAGCAGCATTTGCTGCACTTCGCGAACTTTATGAAGGTTGTTGGTGGCAAAAACAAGTTTCATGGAGTGGATATTTTGGAACAAATGTAGCAATAACTTGCCTTTACCCTTCGTTTACCTTGAAGCGGCTTTTTTTAAGCCGCAAAACGTGCTGGCGGCCAGGTAAAAAGTACCACTTGCGTACATTTAAAATAAATGGAATTGGAAACAAGACTATTTGTGTTAAATTTCATAAATGTCTATCTTTACCAACCTCAAACCTAGCGTTAGATAGTATAATATGGATACAAAAAAAATTTACATCGTTGTTTTGTGGGATGGTTCTGCGCAATCGGAAAATGCATTTCGACACGCCTTGCTTATGGTCACAAAATCGAGCTACACCATTCTACTTCTTCGGGTGATGAAGAAGAGAAGACTTTTTGAATCGAAGCTTACATTTGGAACTGAAGTCGTTAATGAACGAGAAGTCATGAACGCAACAGCCCTGGAGCTGCAAGATAGGTATGGCGTACTGCCCGAATACGCAATTAAAATGGGCAATTTCAAAAAAAGCATACGGGAAATTCTAACCGACTTTGAGTGTTCGGTGATTATTTCGCCCGAGGAAAACTCAATCCATAAGGGCATCGCCGTTAACATCATTAAAGAATTTTCGAACTACGGCGCAATCAACGTCCCCATTCTTATTGCCAACAACGCCCCCAAAAGCAAGCACACCATTATCGAGATCGTGATCCCGATAGAGTACCAGCCAGAGTTTAAGGATGCCATCGACTGGGTTGTCTTTTTGGCGCGCAAGTATAGCTGCAACATCAACTTTATAAAGCCCATGCTTTCGGATGGCGAGCCCAAAAAGGCGCTACTCAACAACATCTACTTTACCAAGCAGGTGCTCGACGATAACGATATCGTTTACGGCATCAAAACGGCCAGCAAGCTCAATAACTTTGTCGACGAAATCTACAATTTTGCGAACAACATCGAGGCAGACTATATCCTATCAACCTCGCTAAACTACAACCTATTCCGCAAGAATTCGATGTACAACGACGTTCCGTTTATCTGGATCAACCCGCGCAAGCGCATTTACCGCAACTTTAACTAGTACCGCATAAAAAAGGAGAGGCTCGAACACCTCTCCTTTTTACTTGCTGCTATCCACCGCATCACCGCAGCTGCGCGCACGGATCCCGCGCTCCCCAACCAACCGGTGTGATGCACCCCCACCCACGAGAACAAGCTTTCGGCATCGGCAACCCGATACCACCAAATGCTACCGCCAAAATAGCCCCCGGTAACCGCCATTTGGGAGCCGGTAGCATGGGCATTGCCTTCCCCAGTGTAGTAAATGCCTTCCCGCGTATTACTGCATACGTCCCCAGCTAGGTAAAGTGCTTCCCGCGCCTAATATCTACTTCCCGCGTGTGGTAACGACCTTCCCGCGTGGTGGGACGTGCTTAACCTTATGCGGGAAGCCAATTTTCGATGCGGGAAGCTCAATACTGTACGCGGGAAGTAGTTTCTCGACGCGGGAAGGTGACTACATCACCGGGGATAACAATTCCACCATTACAATCGGTCGTACAATCGGTACGGCAGCCCAAAAAACCTCGATGGGTGTAGCATCCTCGCTCATAGCTGTCAGGTTAAGCGCGACGAAGCTGTTTTAAAGCGCTTCGTTGCCGTCAGCTTTAGCTGACGGATAGCGGATAATGAGCGAGCATGGGCTTTAGCCCCTCGCTGAGTGTAGCGTCCTCGCTACACCCGGGTTTTCGAGGCCTGCGGCCTCACAGCAGGTGGCCGCAGGCCGCAGGTACAAAAGCGGAGGCATGAACAAGACTGATTCATTTGGCTTGCTTGTAAAGAAAACCACCCCGCCCTGCGGGCCAATGTCATTAAGTTAAGGAAAAAACTCTCCTCGGAGTGTCATCCCGTGCTTGT
>CAXYUU010000073.1:0-10882 GCA_964292015.1 uncultured Acetobacteroides sp. | reverse complement strand
CCCACCTCGACCGGCTAAAAGAGGTTCAGGAAATTATTGGCAACGCCATTAAGGCAAAACCCAACAATGCCGAGGTGCTCGTTATTAGCGCCAAGGTTTATGGCATCATGAACCAGTTCGATGCGGCCATTAAGGAGTTCGAAAAGGCGATCCCCTTTGCCTCCGACTCGTTAAAATCGACCATCTACAGCAACATTTCGTCGGTAAAAATTCAGCAGGACGATCTGGAGAACGCCAAGGCTGATGCCCTAAAAGCAATCACGCTAAACGACAAAAACGAAACCGCATACGTTAATCTGGGCTATATTCAGTATCAGCTCAAAGACTTCAGAGGCGCATTGGATAGCTACTCGCTGGCCATCACCATCAACCCAACCAACTCGCAATCGTACTTTACGCGAGGCATGGCCTACCTTAAAACCAGCGACAAGCGAAACAGCTGCGCCGATTTCCAGCGAGCCTGCAAGATGGGAAACAAGAATGGATGCGTTCAGTATGGAGTAGAGTGCGCGAAGTAAATCGGGCAACAGCATAGTCTAAAAACAAAAAAAGTGTGGCATTCCGTCGCACTTTTTTTGTTTTCAGAAGGCATGACACCTCGCGTTGCAAATCTTTTGACCTTCTAAGTAATTAGCAGCGTTCGTTGTCGTGCTTCAGCTTTCAAAAATTCGATGCCATTTATCACCGAAAGAGGTTTAACCTCAAAGGTTATCAAAGTATTTATCTACGCTTCACAAAGGTTCATGTAATTGGCTTCGTGAGCCTTTGTGTGTACGTTGTGCCCTTTGTGGTTAAAATAATGAAACGCTTACTACTTAATCAAACCTAAACAATGAGAATGCGACAAAACCTGTAATCCACCACTTAAAAGAATGGCTTTGCTATAATACTACTGGGGGTTAATGCGAAGTTAGAGGAAGATTAGTTGCAAGTAGTTATACGAAGCTATAGCATCCACCAACCCAGAATGCTTGTTTGTTCGACTTTCGTGGTACGTATATCGTATGTCGTGATACCATTGGTGCTGAGTAGTACCCCAAAAGAACCAGTAGCGCCACACTTCAACACGTGACAATTTAACATCAAATAAAGATTTTTATAAATAATCCGTAAACAGATATTGCCATTTAGATTACATTTTTTAATATTGCAATCGAATTAGATTATACAATAACACTTTTTACCATCGCCGAAGCCTTGCCTTTACGAAGGCCTACCGATGGAAAAATCAAAATACAGCGATTATGATAAACGAATTAGACAGCCTCCTTTCCTCAAACATAAAAGGAATGAAGCGTTCTGCTATCAGAGAAATTCTGAAGCTTACCCAGCGTCCCGAAATCATCTCGTTTGCGGGAGGTTTACCCGACCCCACCCTCTTCCCCACCGAAGAGCTCGCCGAAGTTACCGCAGAAGTTTTACGTAACGAGGGTGAAATTGCCCTACAGTACGGTACAACCGAAGGCGATGCGCTACTTCGCAAGCTGTTGGTAGAGCGCTACCATAAGGAGGGCGTAAACATTCAGGAGAAAAACCTGATCATTACAACAGCATCGCAGCAGGGGCTCGATCTGACGGCTAAGCTATTCATCAACCCTAACGATACCGTTATTTGCGGACTACCATCGTACCTTGGGGCAATTAGCGCATTCCATTCGTACGGAGCAAGCATCGAAGGTGTTCACCTCGACGAGTACGGCATGCGTAGCGACCTGTTGGAAGCAAAGGTTATCGAGCTGCAGGAAAAGGGCATTCACCCAAAGTTTATCTACACCATCCCCGACTTCCAAAACCCAACAGGTATAACCATGCCCGAATGGCGTAGGATCGAAATCATTGCCATTGCCCAAAAGTACAACATCATCATACTCGAAGACGCGCCATACCGCGATGTTCGCTTTTCTGGCGAGCCACAAAAAACCATGCTCGAGCTCGACAAGTCGGAAAGAGTAATACAGCTAGGTACCTTCTCTAAGGTATTTGTTCCCGGGTTCCGTATTGGATGGGCTGTTGCCAACGAGGAAATTATCGATAAGCTGGTAGTGGCTAAGCAGGCAACCGACCTCTGCACACCCGCTTTTGTACAACGCATTTCGGCTCGCTTTATTGAAAAAGGATATTTCGATAAAAACCTTGCCATTATCATAAGCGCGTACAAAAAGAAACAGGAGCACTTCATCAAGTGCCTTGCAGAAAACATGCCTAAGGAGGTTACCTGGACTACACCCGAAGGCGGACTTTTCATATTCCTTACCCTACCCGAATATATTGACGCAACCGAGTTTTTCGAAACTGCTATCGAGCAAAAAGTTGCCTACGTACCAGGGTCTACCTTCTACTGTAATGGCGAAGGCAAAAACACCATGCGCCTTAACTTCTCGTTTATGGGCTTCGAAAAGAACGAGGAGGGAATCAAGCGTCTCGCAAAGGCAATCAGCCTAGAGATAAGCGCAAAAAAGGCAACACCAACCTACTAGCTTCAACTTCGGACATTTTATCATCATCATAGACAACTACAAACAAATCGGAAGGGAGACTGCGAAAGCGGTCTCCCTTTTTTTATTTCTATTTTAAAGTAAACGGTCGTAAAACCTTTCAAACAAAAAGCGATTTACCGTGTTTAAGCATCAGAATACAAAAACTGCTAGCATGAAGTTTATAGAGGTAAAGCTGCCTGCAATGGGCGAGGGAATTACAGATGCGACAATCACAAAATGGCTTGTTAAAGAGGGCGACACCGTCGAAATAGACACTCCACTAGTTGAAATAGCAACCGACAAGGTAGATTCGGAAGTACCATCGCCAGTAGACGGCAAGGTAGCAAAAATACTGCTTAACGAGGGCGAAATCCCCAAGGTTGGGCAGGTGCTTGTTGTTATCGAAACCGAAGGAGAGGGAGAAGGAGAAGGTTCAGCAACCGCAGAACAACCATCTGCCGCAACCAACCTAAAAGAAGAGGTTGTAAGCCATAAAATGGAATCAACGCCAACCACCCAGGCAACCGACACCCTATCGTCGAGACTCAAAAACGGGTCGTTTGTTCCACCATTGGTTCGCAAAATAGCAAAAGAAGAAAACCTAAGCCAAACCGACCTCGAACAAATCAAGGGAACTGGGCTCGAAGGAAAGCTATCCAAAGCCGACATTCTCAACTTTATCGACAACAAGGAGAAGGCGGTTCAACAACAACCTGCAAAGGTAGAACAGCCTACACCAACCGCCGCATCAGCAGCTGGAAATGTCGAAATTGTAGAGATGGATCGTATGCGCAAGCTTACCTCCAGCCACATGACCATGTCGAAGCAAACATCGGCACATGTAACCTCATTCATCGAAGTCGACATGACAAGTATTGTGCAGTGGCGCGGACGGAACAAGGATAAATTTGCCAAGCAGAACGGGGAAAAGCTCACCTTTACACCATTCTTCTTTAGTGCAGTATCGGACGCCATCCTTGCCTACCCAATGCTCAACAGCTCGGTTATTAACGATCAAATTCATATCAAAAAAGATATCAACCTAGGTATGGCAACAGCCCTACCCAATGATAACCTTATTGTACCGGTAATAAGAAACGTCGAGAGGTTGAGCCTTGCCGGATTAGCACACGCCATAAACGATTTGGCACGAAGAGCCCGAAACTTCAAGTTACAACCCAGCGAAATTCAGGGAGGAACCTTTACCATTACCAACCTCGGGGCATTCGACAATCTTGCAGGTACGCCAATAATCAACCAGCCTCAGGTGGCCATTCTGGCTATTGGTACCATAAAGAAGCGTCCCGTTGTTGTGGAAAGTCCACTTGGCGATACCATTGCCATCCGAAATATTGCCATACTCTCCCTCTCGTACGACCACCGAATAATCGACGGTGCACTTGGTGGAGTATTCCTAAAACGCATAGCAACCAACCTCGAAACATTTACAGCAACCGACCTTTAAAGAATTAAAAAGGCTTACAATAACACTAGAGAGTTGGCTGGAATCATAATTCCAGCCAATTTTTTATATATTTGATATGTATATGCATCAAGCGTAGTATATCCAACCACAGAACAACCAACTGCTATGATTAAACTCGAAAATGAGATTGTAAAACTGCGAGCACCCGAGCTATCTGATGTCGATACACTTTACGCATGGGAAAACAATCTGGAAATTTGGCGCGTAAGCAACACCCTTAGCCCATTTTCGAAACACTCGCTTACAAAATACATCGAAAACTACAAGCTCGACATATACCAAACCAAGCAGCTCCGGCTAATAGTCGAAGCAAAAGATCAATCCTCGTTAATGAACTATCCGGTAGGTATTATCGACCTCTTTGATTACGATCCCATCCACCAACGTGCGGGAATTGGAATTCTAATTCATAATACGGAACATCGAGGGAAAGGCTATGCAACAGAGGCGCCCAAGCTGCTTACAACTTACGCATTCGACTACCTTCACCTGCATCAGCTCTACTGCAACATTGCAGGAAACAACGAGCCTAGCCTGAAACTTTTCACAAATCAGGATTTCGAAATAATTGGGATGAAAAAAGATTGGATTAGAACAAAGAACGGATGGCTCGAAGAATACTCCCTACAGAAGATTAATCCGCTGGCGTTAATTTCAAAATGCTAAAGCATTTCAAATGGAGGAATATCCTGCAGGAAGCTGTAAGTTCCTTCTTCCCTGTTTATCCGACAGCAAAAATGTACCAATCCGTTGGTAACAACCAAATAGCGTACATTTAAAACCATATTGTAACGAGCGAGCTGGTCAAAAACCTTTTGATCGATTTTGACACTGCTTGCTTTACATTCCACCGCAAGAGAAGGTTGCCCGGTACGATCGTAAACTACAATATCGCTTCGTTTAGAGAGGCCGTTATACTTAAGTGATACCTCAACCCCTATTAACATTGCAGGAACATGTCGTTCGTTCATTAAAAACTGAACAAAATGCTGCCTCACCCACTCTTCTGGAGTAAGAAACACAAACCGTTTACGTACTGGATCAAAAATCTCTTTCTTTACTCCATTACGTCGAACCTTGATGTCGCAAATTGGCAAGTTTAACACATCCATAGCTACTCTTTATTCTTTACTGCAATATAACCCAGACATTTCAGTTTGTCAATGTTTATTAACAAAAAACTATTTGTATTTTAACGTGCAAAATAAGCTCTTTTAGTGCATACCTTTGTTATCCGGCTTACTAAACTTAGAAAACAGTCACTCTAAAAATTCCACCTATGGTAACCAAGCATGAAATTGTATACAACTGGCTAGAACGCTATACCGGCCAAAAAATTGAAGATTTCGGAAATTACATCTTACTAACCAATTTCAACCGGTACGTTCGCATTTTTTGTGAACATATGGATACCCAAATAGTAGATACCTCTGCCAACATGCTCACTGCAACAGCTGGTGGCATAACCATCATCAACTTCGGAATGGGAAGCCCTAACGCAGCACTTATTATGGATCTGCTTAGCGCAATTCACCCCCATGCCGTACTGTTTTTAGGTAAATGCGGCGGACTAAAAAAGAAAAATCAGCTGGGCGACTTCATTCTTCCTATTGCAGCCATCCGCAACGATGGTACATCCGACTCGTACATGCCACCCGAAATACCGGTACTACCGGCATTTAACCTGCAGCGCTCTGTCTCCTCGACCATTCGAAATCACCAAAAAGATTACTGGACAGGAACAGTGTACACCACCAACCGCCGCGTATGGGAACACGACGAGGAATTTAAGGAATACCTGGCAAAAACGAGAGCAATGGCAATAGATATGGAAACAGCAACTATCTTTACCGTCGGATTTGCCAACGAAATACCTACGGGGGCGCTACTTCTGGTTTCTGATCAACCTATGGTTTCGAGTGGAATAAAAACAAAGGATAGCGACCGACTGGTTACCGAAAACTTTGTAAACGAGCATATCAGTATTGGTATCGACTCGCTAAAGGAGCTAATAAATGGAGGCAAATCGGTAAAGCACTTAAGATTCTAGAATGGCAAAAAAGAACAAGGCAAAAGATATTATTGCTGACTATCAGCGCATCCTATCCGACATAAAAAATCGCAAGTTTAAGCCCATATACCTACTTATGGGCGATGAACCGTTGTTTATCGATAAGATATCTAACGTGCTGGCAAACGACGTACTTAGCGAATCGGAAAAAGCGTTTAACCTAACCCTACTTTACGGAAAAGACACCAAGGTTGATGTAGCCATTACCGCTTGTCGCCGGTTTCCAATGATGTCGGATTATCAAGTTATCATTATTCGCGAAGCGCAAGATTTGGCCAACTTCAACCAGCTGGAGGTTTACTTTAAATCTCCCATGAAAACGACCATTCTGGTAATATGCATGAAGGGCAAGGTCTTAGACAAACGTTTAGTTGCATATAAGGAGGCAGCCAAACATGCCGAAGTATTCGAAACAAACTCATTTTACGACAACGAAATCCCCGAATGGATTAACCTAGAGGTTAAATCGAAGGGTATTACGATAAATGAAAAGGCGGCAATACTACTCACCGAATTCCTCGGGAATGATCTAAGCAAAATTAGTCACGAGTTAGAAAAGCTTAAAACAGTTCTCCCTACCGACCGCAAGCAAATTACGGTTGACGATGTAGAGAAAAACGTGGGTATAAGCAAGGACTACAACGTGTTTGAACTCTGCAATGCCATTGGAAAGCGCGACTTTGCTAAATCCTATAAAATTGCCGACTACTTTGCCAAATCGCCAAAAGATCATCCATTTATAGTAACAATAGGTCAGCTATATACCTATTTTGCCAAAGTGCTGAAGCTACAAATGGTTATATTCAATAGCAGAAAACAAAGTGGTAAAGCACCATCGGAAGCAGATAAGCTGTCGACAACTGGTATCAACTCTTCGTACATTCTAAGAGACTATGAAGATGCAGCTAAACGCTATTCGCCAGGACAATCGGTTAAGGCGATAGAGTACCTACGAGAGTACGACCTAAAAAGCAAAGGAATTGGCAACGTAACACTTGCCGACGACGACCTTCTTAAAGAACTTATTTTTAAAATAATGCACTAACAAGCACATCGATGATTACCTACATTGTAATTGCCATCACCTGTATAGCTTCCTATCTTGCTTTCAATAATAGAAACCTATTTACCAACTATTTGCTTTCGCCATACCGGGTAATGCACAAAAAGGAGTACTACCGCATTCTTACCCATGGACTTTTACATGCTGATGGCATGCACCTTTTTGTAAACATGTTCGTGCTTTGGACATTTGGATTAGGCCTGCAAAGCTGGTTCAACCAGCTACAACAAAGCGAATACATTGCCTCACCCACAATACATTTCCTGACAATATACCTTGGCGCCATTATTATATCATCATTAAGTACAATAGTAAAACATAAAAACAATATCAACTACTCTTCAGTTGGAGCGTCCGGCGCCGTTTCTGCTGTTGTTTTTGCCACCATTTTTTTTGATCCTTGGCAGCCCCTTTATCTTTTCGCTATAATTCCAATTCCAGGTATTATTTTTGGACTAGCCTACCTATTCTACTCGAGCTACATGAGTAAAAAAGGTGGCGACAACATCAACCATGAAGCACACTTATACGGAGCTATTTTTGGATTCATTTACCCTATTCTTATTGCTCCAAGTTTGGCTCTTCATTTTTTCAACCAGCTAGTATCGTTCAACAGGTAAATATAATCGAGGATAATGGATCATTACCTTTGCTTTAATGGAGAGCTTATTAAGGAGCAGGACTTTTCTATTTTGGGAAATAATAGAGCGTTCTATTTTGGCGATTCGCTATTCGAAAGCATGCATGCCTACTCCACTACCGTTCCCCTTTTTAAACTTCATTTCGACAGGCTATTACAGGGGATGGAGATACTTGGCTACGAACAAACATCGACGTTTACCTCTGCATCAATTTCGTCAATAATTACGCGATTACTTAATCGAAACAAACAGTTTAAAAGCACGAGGGTACGACTGACAGTCTTTCGTAATTCAGGGGGCCTATACCTACCCACAAATAATACAACTAGCTACCTCATCCAAACTTCGTCACTCGACTTCGACCGCTTAGCTCATAAGCTACCAAGCATGGTTGTTGATGTATTCCCCAACCAAATCAAATGCGCAGGTGAACTTTCACCATTTAAGACCGGTAATGCTCTTTTATATGTTATGGCTGCCCGCTATGCCAAACTTAACCGACTTCACGATAGTATCATTAAAAACCAGCACGGACGAATTATCCAACTTTCCTCTTCTAATAGATTTGGCAACAAAAACAACACGCTGACGACCCCTCCATTACAAGAAGGATGTGTGGCAGGTGTTATGCGAAACTTCATACTACACCAGCTAGCCCCAAATGCAGGATTTGAAGTTGAACTAAAACCAATTACTCAAAAAGATTTCATTGAATTCGACGAAGTATTTGCCACCAACGCTATAACGGGTATTCGAAACATTGTAGGAATCGGCACCAAACGCTTCTACAGCACAAAGTATCGTGCATTACAGCTACAACTTGAAAAGATGATGTTTTAATATGTACATTTATTAATAAGCAAAATAAAATATACTGCATCATCTCTTTTAGTCCTAATTTAGAATTGGATCAACAGGAAAGTTTAGCCACTCTTTAAATTTTCCGCCTAAACTTTCAAGACAATAACTCCACAGACTAGCAGGTGGCAAGTTAAAAATATCGTCAGCATTAAGGTTGGTAACCACCCACGAATTAAGCTCGATTTCCTCCTCTAGCTGATGTTCAACCCATCCTGAATAGCCTATGAAAAATTTTATTTTCATAGGGTCGAGCTGTTTTTTTTCAACGAGTAACCTAAGATAGTCAAAATCACCACCCCAAAATAAGTTATTACTTAGCTTTATGGTACTTGGCACCTGCATCCCCAATGAGTGTATGAAATGGAGGGTATTCTGCTCAACAGGGCCTCCGCTAAACAGCTGTATAAAAACATCATCAAACCCTATAAGTAATTCCGAAAGATTCTTGCTAATTGGTTTATTAAGAACTAAACCAAACGAACCTTTACTGCTATGCTCAGTAATAAGCACAACCGATCGGCTAAAGTTATCATCATTCAAGAAGGGTTCGGAAATAAGTACAGTACCCGACTTAACATGCCTATTTTGAAATTCGTCGCCTAAAAACTTGTACGTACTACTGTTCATATTAATCCGATTAACTAATAGTAAGATAGCCTTTTTATGACAAACCAATCGTGCTTTTTACAAAAGACTAAATAGGTACATCAAATTACTACTAAAGAGTCGTATCAAATGTATATCAAAGGGTAATTCATCTTGATTACCCTTCCTTTTGTAGATCAATAGTAAAGGGTCAAAAAAACTTTGAAGAAAAAAGACACACTTAACAGCAAATACACCTAAGATTAAAGATGAGTTCAGCACAGAATTTCTACATAGGTATCTCAACCACTAAAATATTAGCATTCTCTGTCGCTACTATATTTACTGATTGAGCATCAGAAATTCCTATTGCATCGCGTTTAGAAAGGTTAATAGATCCAACCCTAGCACTGCCATCTATCACAAAAAGAAACACTCCATTCTTTTTAGGCTTGTTTAATTTGTATACCAACGCATTACCATTCGTCATATTTGCAAGGTAAAGCCATGCATCTTGGTTAATCCATGTCTTTAGCAATTTGTTGTCTGGTCCAACAACTTGCTGAAACTTATTCAACCGTTGGCTATCATCAAACTCCTGAAGTCCATATCGAGGTTCAAGATCGTTAGAACGTGGTATTATCCATAGTTGAAGTAGACTAACAGACAAGTCTTCACTTGGATTGTGCTCGCTATGAAATATGCCTGTACCAGCACTCATCACCTGTACTTCGTTGGAATTAATGATCTGAGCATGCCCTAAGTTATCTCGATGCTCTAGCTGTCCAACGAGTGGAATGGTAATAATCTCCATATTCATATGCGAATGAGTACCAAATCCCATTGCAGGCTGAATTAGATCATCGTTAAAAACGCGTAGAGTGCCAAATCCCATCTTTTCGGGATTGTGGTAGTTCGCAAAACTAAAAGAATGGTAGGTATCGAGCCAATCATGGTTGGCATGACCGCGCTCGTCTGCGGGGAAATATAAAAATTTAGCCATTTGCGTTTTCTCTTTAAAAACACCAAATGAGGCTATTAGTTTATATCTTCTATAACTCGATTTGCATTGTACTAATTGATAATACCAATATGGATGAAATTAAACACGATTTCTAAAATTACAGAATTCAATATTTACCTATTATCCTAAAACATATAATTTCCAAGTACCTCAAAGTTAAAACTTCGAACCTAGCCCTAACTCTACTGCAGCCTTTTCGAGTGCAGCCTTATCGTACTTAAAGTAAGCAGTAGCAACAATAACTGATGCATTTACCTTCGACGATAATATGTACAACATTGAAGAAGATGTACCACTAATAAAAACCACCTTTGCCCCCTTAAAATCGTATGGCTGTGATCCATCGTATCCCTTAACCGTTTTATACAATTCAAATTTAGAAGCAGGAAGCATTCTTACTCCAATCATCTTGTTAAGCTGCATAAATGATGCGGTATAATCTCCATTTTCCTGATCAGACTCCACATAGTTAAAACCATTTACCGACGATTGCTTCATCCACAACTTAAACGTATCGTAACTAATGCTTAGTCGATCTTGCGCCTGCAGCATAGCTGCCGATGCAATCAAAAAACTCAAAACAGCCAGTAACTTTTTCATAGCATTAATGATAATAAACTTGTAGGCAATATAGGCATTAAATCCAGTTAAACAAAAAATGGTGTTTCATGCGA
>CAXYUU010000072.1:0-10931 GCA_964292015.1 uncultured Acetobacteroides sp. | reverse complement strand
CCTGTAGGACCTGATGGATGTGGTGTTTCAGGAATCCATGTTGGTATATAGACCGGTTTCCCTCCACTTATAGCGAGCTCTATCGTACCATTTAGCCCTTCTGGACAAATTGGATCGGACACCTTATTTACGGTTGCTATAATTGGGGTGAAAAGGCTCTTAATTGTTTTTATAGTTGAAACGGTACCACCTGCCGCATCAGTAACGGTGATAGTGTACTTTCCAGGAGTAAGATCTTTAATCGAATATGCTCCACCAGTTACATCAACAGGGGTGTTGTACGTACCACCTTCTATCTTCCATGATATTTTATACGGCTCTGTACCTCCCTTTATTGCCACATCAACCTTACCGGTAGTTGCATTTCCGCAGGTAACATCAGTAGCGGTAGCAACAATCGACAAGCGCTCTAGCACAATAGGATCCAGCACAGCAGTACAGCCGTTGGCATCTTCAACAACAATACGGAAAGTGCTACTTTTAAGGTTCTTTAACTCAACATTCACACTTGGTGCAGAGTTACCCGATACAGTCGCATTGGTAACCTTGTCGGTAATAATAAATTTATAAAAACCAGTACCACCAGTAGCAATTACTGTGATGCTACCGTCCGCTAACGTACCTATCGATGGCAACTTCTTACTAACCAACGTTAGCGTAACAGCATCGGGATCTGTAAGAGTAACCATTTTACTTATTGTTACACCTAGTTCATCCTTTACTACAACTTCGTATTCACTAGGAGCAAGATTCTCGAATATGTTACTATCTCGAAACACTCCATTTATACCATGAATAGAGTAGGTTAGCTTACCGACACCACCAGATGCATAAATTTCAATAGATCCATTAATATTACCATGACAAGACGGATTAGTCCAAACAGGATCGATGTCGAACTCCAAATTCGACTGAGGAACCAGCTCGACAACTGGCGTAGAAGCCTCACAATCGCCCTGACCTTTAACCTTTACCAGATACTTTCCTGGTGCAAGACCAGTGAAAAGACCATCGTCATTTGCAATAATGAAATTGTTAATGTCGTCAAACAACGAGTAAGTATAAGGTTGAGCACCACCTGATGCAACAACAGTTATAGTTCCATCGTTAGATGTCTTAGATTTGGGATCAACCTTAGTAAACGAGTCTATTTTTAGAATTTGCGGATCAGTAAATGAGAAAGCAAAACTTTGAGGACATGCATTGTCGTCCCATATATACAACTTATAGTTGCCCGCTTTAATTTTGCTCACAATTATATTACACTTACCGGTCATTGATACGCTAGAAAAATCGTAATCTACACCTTTTAGTAAGCTAGTGCCACTGGTCAGATCGACCAAATCGAACTGAACGACTCCAACAACCCCCATAACATTAACTGTAAAGCTAGCTGTTCCTCCACTACATTCTATACTACCAACAGAACGGTCTAATTCTTTAATCGAGGATGTACCCCCTGGAGCAATAGTAATAGGTAAAGAGGTAGCCGGGCAGGTTCCTCCATCAGTAACCTCTACGAAGTACTTTCCGGCAAGTACATCAATAAACTTGCCGGTCTTATTCGTAGCCACCAAGTCCTTCTTTCCCGAACGACGTAGATTGTAAGTTAAATCACCGCTACCACCAGTTGCTGCAACAGTTATGGTTCCGTTAACACCGCAATGAGCATCTGTCTTTTGAACAGGTTCGACAATCACAATAGTAGAAGACGATTTTATGTCAACTTGCTGTGGAATAGATGAACAGCCAATACCATCTTTTACAACTATTTTGTAGGTAGCAACAGGTAAATTGGTAAAAGATCCACTATTCCCAAATAGTGTTCCATCCTTAGTATAGGTATATGCAGGAGGGATTGTTCCACCAGTAGCGACTACAGTAATAGAACCAAACCCATTACCTCCACATGTTGGGTTAGTAGGAGTTGCGACAACTACAATCTCCGTATTACCAGCAATAGTATGAGTCGCACTTGCCGTACATCCAGCAGCGTCTTCTACAGTAATAGTATACCTATCGGCAGCAAGGTTCGAAACAGTTCCAGAGGTACCAACAATAGTTCCCGTAGCCCCTTTGTCTCCTAACCAAACAATCGATTTATAGGGAAGGGTACCACCATTTACAGCAACATCAAATTTTCCAGCACTTTCCCCAAAACAGAGATTTGCTGTAGCATTAGTTAATGCAACAGCAAGCAGCACTGGCTCTGTAATAGTTATCATTACAGGGGCAGTAGAAGTTCCATTCGCATCTGTAATTGTAACCGTATAGACTCCCTTAGACAATCCTGGAATAGAATGGCTCGTATTAGGAGTCGTAACAGGGGCAACAATTGTTCCTGTAGAAGCAACAGTTATGGTAAATGGTGCAAGACCCGAGTTAATTGTAATATCGAGTTGCCCATTATTCGAGCCGTTACAGGTAACATTCTTTCCTACAACATCTGCTGTAACTGTTGTAGGTATAGGTGTAAGATTAATTGTTTGCTGAACCAAACACCCCTTTGTATCGGTCGCTACCAAATTATAGCTATTTACGCTCAAGCCTCCAAAAAGACCGGTGGTGCTTGGGTTAGGATTGTCAATCGATGCTGGAGTTAGCGTATACTGGTATCCAGGTGTACCACCAGACGCAGTGATAGATATGTTCCCATCGGCACTTATAGCTGTCGTCGGTCTACTAATAATTGGGGTTCCCAACACAACAGCCGTAGCCGGGCCTGCATCAATAGTTACATTTTGAGTTTGACTACAAGCTCCATCACTAAGGGTAAAAACGTAGCTACCGGCAACCAAATTACTTGCCGTAACCTTGCCAGTTAGCTTGTCGAACACAACGCTAGTAGACGGACCCGCCAAAGTAACAGTTACAGTGGCACCGTAAGGTAGCGTGCCACCTGTTACTTGCGCCTCTACACTACCCTTATCTCCAAAACAGTTAATCTGATTAACTGTTGCAACCACAAATTTTAATCCTGTAACAAGCGGATTGGTAATGGGTATATTCTCACTGGTCGCACTCGAACATTTGCCCACGTATGCTTTTATAGTGTAGTTACCCGGTGCAACACCGTTAAACACACCTGTAGTATTAGCTGTAACAACAGCTAGCCCCTGTATAAGATCGTAAGATACAGTAGGTGTCGACCCATCGCCAGTGGTTACTGCTGCTTTAATTGTAATCGAAGAGGGTGATCCACAAGAGGGTTGAACAATTGTTGGAGCACCTAGTGTGATAGTTATGGAAGTAGGCTCCTCTAACGTGATATCCTGTTTAAAAGGAGTTAAACACTTTGAATCTACCACCGATATGGAATAAACACCCGCTTTTAGACCCGTAAAGTCAGCACTACTAACTCCTGCTTTCTGAACATTACCCGGATTTAAGGTTATGGTATAGTTAGGAGTTCCACCTGACGCCTGTACAGTTATGTGGCCATCGTTTGCCCCATTACAGCCTAGATCAATCCCAGTAACAACAGCCTGTACTGCGGTAGCCGGTTCAGCTATAATAACAGGTTTCGAATCTATACATCCACCGGCATCCTTTACCTTAACTGTATTTGCACCTGCAGGAACACCAGTGAATGAAACTACAGACTTATAGTTGTCATCATTTAATGCATATTGGTAGTTTGGTTTCCCTCCCAAAGCACTTACATCTATTTTCCCAGATCCACCTTTGCAGGTGATATTAGTAGGAGTAGCCGTAAGGGCTAAATTGGTAGGAGCAATAGCTACTACACCTAAATCAACGGTACACCCATTTTTATCTTGCGCCTTAACATTGTAGTTTTTAGGTAGTAAATTAATGAATGTATAGCTGGATATTCCTGCAGCAACAGTAATATAGTTTGCCCCATTATCATTAGAGAAAGAGTAAGGCTGAGCACCTCCTGCTACACTTACTGCAATTGTACCATTCCCAGGACAAACAGTAACATCTGTCTTCCCATCAAGTTTTGCAGAAAAAGCAATAGTTGGTTCCTTAACTTCTATGGTGGGGAGTGTTACCGAACAACTATTAGCATCAAAAACTATTATGTCATAAATTCCAGCAGCAAGATTTCCAATGGTTTGATTTGTGTTTAAATCCGTTAGTACTCCAGCGCCTATCTTATACTTATATGGTGCCGCACCCGATTTTATGTTCAGCACAATGCTACCTGTGGTGTTACCCTTACAAGGTTTAACATCTACAACATGGTCTACAACAATATCTAGGATAGGCTTACTCTCTATTGTAACATCCTTAATAGCAGACTCACAACCGTTACTATCTTTAACCTTTACCTTATAGAGAATTGCCGCAAGATTAGTAAACGTATTGGGATCTTGATAACTATTACCCGAAGTATTTGAGTACTTATAAGGTGCAATACCTCCTAATACCTTCGAAATGGTAATTTGCCCAAATTTATTTGCACAGCCAATATCCAGCTTATCTATCGTTGGAACAATACCAGCAGGATCGGCAAGTATAACCGTTTTAGGTTGAAAACAACCGTCTGCATCGGTTACGGTAATATTATAACTACCAGCAAGTAGATTACTGAACACATTGCCGAATTGAACCCCTGCTCCTTTAGAATACATCAAAGGAGGAGTACCACCAGTTACCAGAACTGTGATAGATCCTGTATTTTCTGCGATACATTTTGGATCAATATGCGTTTCGGTAATTGCAGATAGAGGAGCCACCACATAAGTGTCCCCTAATAGGGTTTGGCATTTAGAATTCTTCTCCCGAATAGAGACTGAATACTTTCCCGGAGATAGATTAGCAAAAGTTGATATTGAAGACCAAGTACCTCCAGTACGCAAATACTCATAGTTCCCACTTGGAGCACCAGAAGGTTCCGTTACAACAATAGAACCGTTGTTTATTCCCGGACAACCAGCCTTAACTGTTACTTTAGCAGATAGTACACCTTCCTCTCCAACTGTAACATCAGTAAATTTTCGAGAGCAGGATGTATTTTTTGCATCCTGAATATAAACTGGATAACTTATTTTACCCGCGAGATTATCGAAAATGTACCCTTTCTGCAAAGCATCAGTACGCCAGTTTGCATTATCTAAAGAAAAATTATACAAACCAGAACCTCCACTAGGATTCTTAACTTCAATAGCCCCATTTGCAGTTCCTGCGCACGAAGATGTAGGCGTCGCCGTAGCCAGTAGCGGTGCGGCGTCTATTATGTTAGCTAGACCTATATTTACAGAACAAGCTTCACCTGCTAAATTCTTAACCCATAGATCGTGGCTCCCGGCTGATACTCCTATAAACTTATTATTTAAAGGAGTTGTATAGGTGTTATCACCACTAATCGAGAATGCGTAGCTATTAGACCCACCCTTTACATTTTTAAATGTAATTGTCCCTGTACCACTTCCCTGGCAACCAACAATATCAGTTTTATCGAATTCAGCAGTAATAGGATCAGGCCCACCAATAGTCTTCGATCCTAAGCTAATAGCACATGAATTGTACTTCTTATCACGAATTGTAACTGGATAAGTCCCTTTAACGATTCCTCCAATTGTTGTACTTGTACTTGAAAGTGCATCCATCCAACTGGTACCATCCTTCGATATTTGGTAGGTGCCATAACCTCCTGTGGGATTTGTTACAATGATAGAACCATTTGCATTGGAAGAGCAACCTGTAACATCGTTTGATGTAACGCTTGCGCTAAGTGCAACGGGCTCGGTAACAACAATCTTTCCGATTTCTTTTACACACCCAACCTGATTTTTATTATCCCTAATCTGAATAATAGCTCCAGGAGCAACCTTTGGACCGAGACCGGAGAATACATAGCCTCCTGCTCCAGAGTTTAGTCCGGCAACCCATACCCCATCAAGTGCATAATCATAGATACCCGATCCTCCCTGCGGATTAGTTATGGTAATGGTTCCATTCTTAGCTCCGTTACACGTAATATCACTAGAGGTAACAGTTGCTGAAAGTTGAGGGTTTGCAGTAATAGCAACATCGGTATTATTATTAAGTTTTAACTTACATCCAATATTATTAAGATCTTCAATCCATACACTATACGAGTTGACAGATAAACCTGCAAAGGTATACGAGTTTGCACCACTATTACTCGCCCAGCTATTACCTCCATCAAAGGAGAAATGGTATTTCCCAGAACCTCCTGTTGCATTTGTAATATCGATTTTTCCATCAGGGGTAACACTACAACCAGAAATAGGAGTCGCAGTAACTGTAGCGGGTAAGATGCTTGGTTGACCAATGGTAACAACTTCTTTTTTCAAGCAGGTGATATCCTTAATCCTACGAACAGTAATAGTATAAGTCCCAGCACTTAAATTATCATAAGTACGACCTGCCGCTGGTAACAATACAAAAGGATCTCCATTAGTTGAATATTCCAACGGACTATCAATAGTACCACCTGTTGCTGTAACTTTAAATGACCCGTTAACACTTCCAAAGCAACCCGTAGCAGGATTAGTAGTAGTAGTAATTACTATTGGATCTGGCTGTTTAACCTCCACCTTTGTAGGATAAGGATAGGCGCACCCTTTTTTATCTACAATCTTAAGGTCGTAAGATCCGGCAGGAACATTCACTATCGGACTAACGACACCAAAAGCAACATCATTTAGATAGTAAGTATACGGATTTACACCAAAACTTGCGGAAACATTAATAGAGCCAAAATATCCATTACATGTTGCATCAACAGGTGTTACCGACTTAAACGACAGTGGAACAGTACCCGATACTTGAAGAAAAAACGAATCATTAACCAAATTACCTGTAACAGGTGAAACACCTGAAATAACAAAGAAATAGCTACCTAACGTAGCATTTTTAAGTTCCATTCCTGTTGCACCAGCTATACTTGTTCCATTGGCATATAGCCAATGAGGATCAGTATATGAATTTAGAACACCTCCTGTTACTTCTGTGATTTTTATACTCCCATCCGCTTTTCCAGGACAAGACTCAGGAGAAGAAACAAATACTACCTGAAAAAAGTTATCTTCACTCTGCGTGGCTTTCAAAAAACCACTCGTCATGGTCGATTTCACTGCATCTGAAGCAGTAATCTGTTTAGCTTTTACAATATTTTTATGAAAATCGACGTCATTACCGTTTACAACGATGCTTCCCTTTGTATTAATCGGTCTTGTAACATCATACTTAGCATTTGCTGAAAAAATAACATTAGCACTAATAGGTGTAGTTATTTTAAGGAAAGAAGGACTTGGAGATGAGGGCAAAAGAGTACCCTTCCACCCTAACGAATTTTTCGATCCGAATAGTATGTTACCATATACTGTAATTGAAGCATTTCCAGAAAGGCCTGAATTTTTCGCATCATCACTCCAAACAAAATCCTTTATCGAAACATCCTGGGATAGAACAATTACCCCATTCGTATCAAAAGAATTGCGGTCAACTATTACGACATCAGAACTTGATGGAACCAAAGCCCCGCCTATTCCACCAGACTCCAAAGCCCAATGCTGGCTATCGGACCAGTTTCCTGCTCCGCCTACCCAATAACGAGATTGCGCAATACCCTCAAAACCAACTAGCCAAAATAGACATACCAACAATACCTTGGCGAAAAGATATAAATTCTTCATCCCAACTAACATATTTATAATGTAATAGGCTATTCCCTTAACATCCCAGAAGACTTAAGCCACCATCTCCGTACGAATTTAACTTTTATAAGCAGTATTCCAAAGCTAAATCTCTAACTTATGTTACAAAAACAGAAAATAAAGATCAAGTTTAAAAGAAGTATCGCTTAAACAAGCTGTTTCTTTAGAGAGGAGATGGGATAACGAGCCGCAAAATAGCCTATAAGTACTACTGTAACAAAAACGAAAAGCAAGTCGAGCGGTTGTATTTGTACAGGATAAGCGTCTAGAACGAAAGCTCCGTCTGTATTAAGCTTTACAATTTTAAAGTGCTTTTGAGCAAGAGCGACAAGAAGTCCAACAAGCACACCTATACCTGCACCAAATATAGAAATTAGCCACCCCTCGAGTAAAAAAATATGCTCGATAAGCTTTGAAGATGCCCCTAATGCCCTAAGCACAAATACATCATCCTGCTTATCAAGCATCAACATCGAAAGCGATCCAATAATATTGAACGAAGCCACAATTAGTATAAGCGAAAGTATCATGTAAATGATCCACTTTTCCGATTTCATTATTCGGAAAAGAACCTCATTCTGCATAAACCTATCCTTTACGACAAACTTACTACCCAGCAATTTAACAACAGCACCGTAAACCAACGCCAAGTCAGAACCAGGCTTCAGCTTAACCTCAAGGGCCGTAGATTCATTGGTAAAGCGGTAGGTAGTATCTAGCAGCCGTATGGGAACAACCACAAACTTTGCATCGTACTCCAGGTTAGTTGCAAATATGGACGTCGGAAATACGTACTCCTTCAAAAAGGCATCAGGAGACTGTACATCCTCTACATCGCGGTTGGGAAGGTAAATGAACATGGGATCCATGAAGTTTACCCCAACCCCCAGCGACTGTGCGATCATTGCCCCAACCGAAGCCTGATTAACATCGCCATGTTTAAGAATAAAACGCCCCTCAACCATCATGGAGTCGATACCGGCAACATGAGAATAGCTATCGTCGACCCCCTTTACGGTTACTATTTGCTGCTTATCAGCATAGCTAACCATTGCATTTTCCTCAATAGTGCGGCTTACTGCTTGAATACCCTCAACAGACATTAACTTTGCCTTTAAGGCATCATCGTACCTGAAAAACTTTCCCTCGGCGGGGGTTATCTTTAATTCGGGATCAAAAGTGCTGTAAAGCGAACGTACGTACCCATCGAAACCGTTGTAAACCGACAGTATAATCACCAGCGCCATTGCGCCAACAGCCACACCCACCAAGCTAATCATCGACATGATATTAATGGAGGCGTGCTTCTTTTTAGAAAAAAGGTAGCGTTTGGCAAAAAAGAGTGGCAGGTGCATAATGGGTTACTGAGGCTTTTTACAAAGGTAAACGATCTCCTGTGGTGGGAGTGCGTAGCGTTGTCGCAGAGCTGGAGTTAGCTCCTGCAGCAGCTGATCTTCGGTGACATCGAAACCAACGGCACGAAGCTTATCGGCATAGTCCAAACCGTACAGCCGAACATGATCGTCTTGCCAGTAATGCTTTTCGCGAAGTTCAGGCGTATTTATTGCCGGATCCTCTAACGTTATAGGGTTGTTGTAATCTACAGGGACTTCAAAAATTCCCCAACCACCAGGTTTCATCACGCGAAAGAACTCGCTCATCGACTTTTTATCGTCGGTAACGTGCTCTAAAACGTGGTTACACATGATCACATCGAACGAGTTATCGGGAAAAGGGATAGCCTGAACGTCCATCTTCACATCGGCCCAAGGCGAAATAAGATCGCCAGTAATGTAGTCGATATTTTTTTGCCTGCGAAACAGGCTGATAAAGCAGTACTCCGGAGCAATGTGCAGCATCCTTGCCTGCTTGGTAAAGAAATCGGTTTTCTGCTTTAGAAAAAGCCACAGTAACCGATGTCGCTCCAGCGACATGGAATGTGGCGCAAGGGCATTCGCACGAGGATGCAACCTACCGTAAGGTAGTATCTTGCGGTAGGTTCTACCATCGATAGGATCTTCAAATATGTTCCCTGCATAGAATGGCGTAATCGCCTTCATTACCATATGGGCAAACTTCTGCAGCCAATGGCGCGGAATAAACCTTGTTGCAAGGGCGATGATATGCTTTATCATGAAATCTCTCTGCCAGTTAAAAGTCCAATACCTATTTAAGAAGATTGTCGATACGTTCAACGTAGTCAAGCGAGTCGTCGACATAGAACGCAAGCTCGGGAACAATGCGCAGCTGATGGCGAACGCGTAAGCCTAGCTGAAAGCGGAGCTCCTTGGTATTTACGCCAAGCATAGCCTTTACCTCATTAGCCTTTTCGGATGGAAATATGCTAACGTAAACCTTTGCAAAGCTGAGGTCTGGCGAAACGCGAACCGTGGTGATTGAAACTAGAGCACCATTGTAGGCATGTAGTCCCTGTCGTTGAATTAGCTCCCCCAAATCCTTTTGAAGCAATCGGCCTACCTTGAGCTGTCGTGTTGAGTCCATTATACTTAAAATTTATGCAAAGATAGGAAAGATATTAGATGTTAGATGGTCGCCAATAGATTTTACATGCTCCTCAATACCATACGTAAGCCTAAGGAATCATCTGAGCCGGCCTACGTCTACTAATAAATAAGGCATAAAACCTACATCCTCCATCAAAACGAGTACGAAACCCCTCCCATAATACTAAAAGCCTGATAACCATTTTCAGTAACAACACATCTTGCTTTTACATCCTCCACTGTAACCTTATTATCGCCCCACGGCAGTACCGAGTAAACCAAATGAATCGGGAAATGAACATGATTAAAATCTAGCGACCACTTAAGCCCCAAATTTATAGCAGGCACAACCCTTGTGTTCCTATGCGTGATGTTATAATCGGTAGAAAAAGACGGATAGATTGCCGAGTCACTATTTGGATATGAAATCGTTAACTTTTCGTTATAGCTATTTTGGTATAACCCGTTATAAAAGCCCACCGATACACCAGTTTCCAACTCTAATGTTTGCGATACGACACACAAAGTCATTTCTCGTGATATATCTTTATTCCCAATCCGTCGATTCGTAAATGCACCTTGTTGCGTTAACGAGTAAGAGACACTAAGCGGGATTCGTACAAATCGACTTCCACTCCATTGCTTTATACTAGCAGACGAAATGCCCGTATTTACGGCAAGTCGCGATGTTGGAAAATAGGCTGCAGTTAATCCCAAAACACCACCGCTAACGCTATTAAAACCAGGCTTTCCAGAATCTTTACCAACAATATAA